>JAPLPC010000041.1 GCA_026400425.1 Hyphomicrobiales bacterium
CTCGGCAATGCCTGGGTCGACAAATCGGCCGCTGGCAAAAACAGTTTTAATGCGGATTTTCTCGATCTGATCTCGCGCTATGCCTGGGGCGAGATCTGGACGCGGCCGCATTTTGACGATCGCACGCGGCGCGTGCTGGTGATCGGCACCATGGTGGCGCTCGGCCAATGGGACGAGTTTCGGCTGCATGTGCGCGCCGCCCTCGCCGAAGGCGGTTTCACGACGGACGACATCAAGGAAATCCTGCTGCAGCAGGCGATCTATTGCGGCGTGCCGGCGGCCAATCACGCCACCAAGGAAGCCGGCGCGGTGATCAAGGAACTCGGCCTGCAGATCTAGGCGGCCTATCAGGCCGCGTCGGTCTTCTGCAGCAACCGCGGCTGGCCGGGATCCTGGTCCGACCACACCTGCTCCTGCGCCGCCGCACGACGCATCGGCGGCTCGATGGCCATCAGCACGGCCACGCCGAGGATCAGCAGCAGTTCGGTGATGTGCAGCCGCATGGCAGCGATCTCGCCGACCTGCCAGGCCATCACCATGCCTGCAAAGGACAGCGCCCCGCCGATGGCGAGCGCCATCGCCAGCGCCTCGTCGCAGCCGCCGCTCTTGCGGATTTTCGGCTGCGTGATGAAGACGAGGAACACGGCGAAGAAAGCGACGACGGTGAGTTTGACCAATGCGAGCAGCCATGCGTAACGCACGGTGCCGAAGCTCGACAGTTGCAGATGATCGCTCAGGAACAGCGCCAGCGAGATGTTCGGACGCTCGTAGAAGCCCTGGATGGGCGACACCATGATGCGGAACGCAAAGATGGTCCAGGTCGGGATGAAATAGCAGGCCAACAGCGCGCCGGTGAAGGTGCTGATCCGCCAGCTCTGGATCGTGCCTTTGGCAGACCAGTTGTCCTGGGAAATCGCCGCGTGGGAATTGCCGTGCTCTGCCATGCCGTCGCCGTCCATCGCTTCACTCGCGACTCGCATGCGAGCCGATATGGTTGACGAAGAGCTAACGCCGAGCCCGCCGAAGCGACAACGTAAACCATTTGGTAACCTTAATCTCCGTTTTCGGGGGAGAAACCGGCCGCTCGCCTGATTTCAGCTTGCCAAGCAGGAAACCTGTCTCTCCTCGGCCGCTCCGGAGCCGACGCGGTTCCTTCCCGGGTCCACCGTCCGCAACGCCGGGCGAGAGAGTAAAATGGGACGATCGAATAGATGCGCTGCAGCAAAAAACAGCACGGATAGCTCAACTTAGCCGCAGGCGTCCCTGTTGCTGTTCCCGCAAAAGCACTGTTAGAAAATGCAACAGTGATTACGAGATTCCGGCTGTCGGGATTTCAGCATTGCGCCACGCGAACACGGCAGCACGATACGGGGTCTATGGATTATCTCGCCCAGCAACTGATCAACGGTCTCGTGCTCGGCTCCATCTACGGGCTGATCGCCATCGGCTACACGATGGTCTACGGCATTGTCGGCATGATCAATTTCGCCCATGGCGACATCTTCATGATCGGCGGTTTCATCGCGCTGATCACCTTCCTGATCCTGGTCTCGATCGGCCTCACCGCCATTCCGCTGATCCTGCTGCTGGTTCTGCTGGTCTCGATGGCCTTGACGGCGCTTTATGGCTGGACCATCGAGCGAATCGCCTACCGGCCGCTGCGGCACTCGTTCCGGCTGGCGCCGATGCTGTCGGCGATCGGCATGTCCTTCGTGCTGACGAATTTCTCCCAGGTGGCGCAAGGTGCCCGCGTCAAACCGGTGCCTCCGATCATTACCGGCGGCTATACGCTGCATGAGAGCGCCGACGGCTTCGCCGTGCGCATCTCCAATATCCAGATCATTGTGGTGATCACCACCGTGGTGTTGCTGGCACTCTTCACTTACCTCGTGGCACGCACCCGCCTCGGTCGCGACATGCGCGCCTGCGAGCAGGACCAGAAGATGGCCTCGCTGCTCGGCGTCGATGTTGATCGCACCATCTCGATGACCTTCGTGATCGGCGCCGCCCTCGCCGCCGTCGCCGGCATGATGTACCTTTTGTATTACGGCCTGGTCGACTTCTTCATGGGCTTCGTCGCCGGTATCAAGGCGTTCACCGCGGCGGTACTCGGCGGCATCGGCTCGCTGCCCGGCGCGATGCTCGGCGGGCTGCTGATCGGCCTGATCGAGACGCTGTGGTCGGCCTATTTTTCCACCGAGTACAAGGACGTCGCCGCCTTCTCGATCCTGATCGTGGTGCTGATCTTCATGCCGACCGGCCTGCTCGGCCGCCCCGAAGTCGAAAAAGTCTGACGGGATCATGGTGGCAGCGGCATCGACATCCAGCAAACCCACCCGCGGCGTCGACGCCGCCTTCATCGTCAAGAAGGCCGTGATCTCTGCGCTCGTCGCACTGGTGCTGTTCTCGCTGATGATCGGCGTGCGTACCGAAGCGGGTTCCGACGGACAGCTCACTTACTGGACCCGGTTCGGCGATCTCGCCGCCATGGTCGCCACCGTGTTCGTCGGCAGCATCGTGATCGAATTGCTGCGCCACTGGTGGGGGCCGGTGGAAACCGTGCGCGTGGTGCCGCCCTCGGCAACCAAGGCGCTGTCGTTCGCTGGACGCGCCCTGGTGCCGGTGCTGCTGATCTTCACCTTTTTGGTGCCGGTGATCTTCTACAACGAGCGCTACATTCTCGATCTCGGCATTCTCGTGCTGACTTATGTGATGCTCGGCTGGGGCCTCAATATCGTGGTCGGCCTCGCCGGCCTGCTCGATCTCGGCTATGTCGCCTTCTATGCGGTCGGCGCCTATTCCTACGCGCTGCTGGCGACCACGTTCGGCTGGTCGTTCTGGATGTGCCTGCCACTGGCCGGCATCCTCGCGGCGTTCTTCGGCATCCTGCTCGGCTTCCCCGTGCTGCGGCTGCGCGGCGACTATCTTGCCATCGTCACGCTGGCGTTCGGCGAAATCATCCGCCTGGTGCTGCTGAACTGGCAATCGCTGACCGGCGGCCCCAACGGCGTCTCCGGCATTCCGCGCCCGACCATGTTCGGCATCCCGCTGACGCCCGGCGATGATGGCCTGGCCGCCCTGCTCGGCATCGAATTCTCGCCGACCCACCGCATCGTCTTCCTGTTCTATCTGATCTTCGGCCTCGCCTTGATCACCAACTGGGCGACCATCCGGCTGCGCCGCCTGCCGATCGGCCGCGCCTGGGAAGCGCTGCGCGAGGACGAGGTCGCCTGCCGCGCGCTCGGCATCAACACCACCACGACCAAGCTCACCGCCTTCGCCATCGGTGCCATGTTCGGCGGCTTTGCCGGCGCGTGCTTCGTGACACGGCAGGGATTCATCAGCCCGGAGAGCTTCACCTTTCACGAGTCGGCGCTGGTGCTGGCCATCGTGGTGCTCGGCGGCATGGGCTCGCAACTCGGCGTCGCCCTGGCCGCGCTGGCGCTGATCGGCGGTTTCGAGCTGTTTCGCGGGCTCGAACAATTCCGCATGCTGGTATTCGGCATGGCCATGGTGCTGCTGATGATCTGGCGCCCGCGCGGCCTGATCGGGCATCGCGCGCCCACCGTGTTTCTCGAACGCAATCAGGCGATCTCCTCCGACCTCGTCAAGGAGGGCGCGGGATGACCGATATCATTCTCAGCGTCGAGAACTTGACCATGCGGTTCGGCGGCATCGTCGCCGTCAACGATCTGTCCTTCACCGCCGAGCGCGGCAAGATCAGCGCGCTGATCGGCCCCAACGGTGCCGGCAAGACCACGGTCTTCAATTGCATCACCGGCTTCTACAAGCCGACATCGGGCACCATTCGGCTGCGTCATACCGAGCAGGAATGGCAGCTCGAGCGTCTGAACGATTTTCGCATCGCGAAAGTCGCCAAGGTGGCACGCACGTTCCAGAACATCCGGCTGTTTCCCGGCATGACCGCGCTGGAAAATCTGATGGTGGCGCAGCACAATGCGCTGATGCGTGCCTCCGGCTATACGTTTCTCGGCCTGTTCGGCGTGCCGTCCTATCGCGCCGCAGAAAAAGCCGCGATCGATCTGGCGCGCGACTGGTTGGACCGCATCGGCCTGCTTGCGCGCGCCGACGATGCCGCCGGCAACCTGCCTTACGGCGATCAGCGTCGGCTCGAGATCGCGCGCGCAATGTGCACGCTGCCGGCGCTGCTGTGTCTCGACGAACCCGCCGCCGGCCTCAATGCGCGCGAGAGCGGCGAGCTCAACGAGTTGCTGCTGCGCATCCGCGCCGACTACGGCACGTCGATCCTGCTGATCGAGCACGACATGTCTGTTGTGATGGAGGTTTCCGACCACATCACCGTGCTCGACTACGGCGTCAAGATCGCCGAGGGCACGCCGCGGCAGATCCGCGACGACCCCAAGGTCATCGCCGCCTATCTCGGCGCCGACGAGGACGAAGCCATCGCGGTGATGGAGGGCGAGACGTGAGCGCCGTCGCGCACGCCCTCGCTCCGCCCTCTCCCCGTCATTGCGAGGAGCGAAGCGACGCGGCAATCCAGAAAGCCACAAGCAAAGACTGGATTGCTTCGTCGCAAAGGCTCCTCGCAATGACGGCGGAGAGTTCGGCACCCGCCATGGCGACCATGGGGGGGGCCGCATGACCGCATCCGCCGCCACCCCCCTTCTCGCCATTACCGGCCTGTGCGCGTCCTACGGCCGTATCGAAGCCCTCAAGGGCGTCGATGTTGCGATCCAGCGCGGCGAGATCGTGGCGCTGATCGGCGCCAATGGCGCCGGCAAGTCGACGCTGATGATGACGATCTTCGGTAAGCCGCGCGCCCGCGCCGGCAGCGTCGTGTACGATGGCACCGATATCACCGGCCTGCCGACTCACGAGATCGCCCGCATGCGCATCGCGCAGTCGCCGGAAGGCCGTCGCATCTTTCCGCGCATGAGCGTCGCGGAAAATTTGCAGATGGGCGCCGACGTCAACGAGGCCTCGCCCGCCGAACGCGCGAACAGCCTGGACAAGGTGCTGACACTGTTTCCTCGCCTCAAGGAGCGCATGACACAGCGCGGCGGCACCTTGTCGGGCGGCGAGCAGCAGATGCTGGCGATCGGACGCGCGCTGATGTCGCGGCCGCGGCTGCTGCTGCTCGACGAGCCGTCACTCGGCCTCGCGCCTTTGATCGTCAAACAGATCTTCGATGCCATCCGCGTGCTCAACAAAGAGGACGGGTTGACGGTGCTGATCGTCGAGCAGAACGCCAACCATGCACTGCGCCTCGCCCATCGCGGCTATGTCATGGTCAACGGCCTGATCACGCTGTCGGGCCCTGCCGCGGAACTGCTGAAAGCACCGGAAGTGCGGTCGGCTTATCTCGAAGGCGGCCGGCACGCGCCGGCCTAAGTTCCGCGCTCGCCTGAACGCAAGAAGGCGGTCAGCTTGCGTTTGCCCTCGCATTTCCGGATAAGTTGCCGGTCCCTCTGGCAGCGAGCATCATGCGCTTCAGTTTCATCCACGCCGCCGACTTGCATATCGACAGTCCGCTGGCCGGATTGAGGTTGAAGGACGCGGCAGTCGCCGCGCGTTTCGCCAGCGCTGGCCGGCGCGCCGTGGATGCACTGATCGATGAGACCATTGCCAGGAAGGCGGCATTCCTGATCATCGCCGGCGACGTGTTCGATGGCAGCTGGAAGGACGTCACCACCGGATTGTTCTTCGTCAGTGCGATCGGCCGGCTGCACCGCGAGGGTATTCCCACTTACATCGTCAAAGGCAATCACGATGCCGAAAGCGTGGTGTCGCGCGACCTGCCCTATCCCGAATCGGTGCAGGTATTTCCCGCCAACAAGGCGATGAGCA
>JAPLPC010000435.1:0-1923 GCA_026400425.1 Hyphomicrobiales bacterium
TCAAGACTGCAGCGCAGTTGATCAATGAGTATGGCGACCTGGAGACGCTGTTGGCCCGTGCCTCCGAGATCAAGCAGCCGAAGCGGCGGGAGTCGCTGATCGAGCATGCCGAGAAGGCGCGCATCTCGCGGCAGTTGGTGTTGCTCGACGACAAGGTCGCGCTCGACGTGCCACTGGACGATCTCGCGGTACACGAACCGGACGCACGCAAGCTGATCGCGTTCCTGAAATTCATGGAATTCTCGACGCTGACGCGGCGCGTCGCCGAGTATGCGCAGATCGATATTGCGGATGTCGCGGCGGACAGCGGCGCTGCTCTTTCCTCTCCCGCTCTTGCGGGGGAGGGTCGGGGTGGGGGTACCACAAACGCCGACGGCACGGGGGGCGCCCCCGCCCTCGCCCTCCCCCGCAACGGCGGGAGAGGGAGCGAACTGAGTGCGGCGCATCTGAACGGGCCAGTCCACCGCGATCGTGCAGCGCTGACGCCAGCGGGCTTGGCCAAGACACGCGCCGAAGCCGCCCGCAGCATGCAGGTCAAGCGCGATGCCTATCAGAGCATCCGCAGCCATGCTGACCTCGACAGATGGATCGCGCGCATTCTCGATACCGGCCATGTGGCGTTCGAAGCCAAGGCGTCGTCGATCGATCCGATGCAGGCCGACATCGTCGGCCTCGCGCTGGCGATCGGGCCGAATGACGCTTGCTACATTCCGCTCGCGCACCGGCAGTCCGGCGATGGTTCGGGCCTGTTCGCGGCTGATCTCGAGCCCGACCAGATCAAGCCGGCCGATGTGCTCGAAGTTCTGCAGCCAGTCCTGGAGTCCGCAGGCGTCCTGAAGATCGGTTTCAACATCAAGTTCACCGCGGTGCTGCTGGCGCAGCACGGCATTACGCTGCGCAACCACGACGACGTGCAGTTGATGTCCTATGCGCTCGATGCGGGCCGCAATGCCCACGGTCTCGATTCGCTGGCAGAGACGTGGCTTGGTCATGCCATGCTGACTTATGCGGAGATCATCGGCTCCGGCAAAGGCAAGCTGACATTCGAGAAGGTCAAGATCGATCGTGCCACCGAATACGCCGCCGAAGATGCCGACATCCTGCTGCGGTTGTGGAACGTACTGAAACCGCGCCTGGCAGCCGATCGCATGACCACCGTGTATGAAACGCTGGAGCGGCCGCTGATCTCGGTGCTGGCCCGGATGGAGCGTCGCGGCATCTCCATCGATCGGCAGGTGCTGTCGAAACTGTCGGCGGATTTTGCACAAACCGCGGCGCGCATCGAATCGGAGATCAAGGAGATCGCCGGCGAGGACCTCAATATCGGCAGCCCCAAGCAACTTGGCGACATCCTGTTCGGCAAGATGGGACTGCCCGGCGGCTCGAAGACCAAGACCGGCGCCTGGTCCACCTCGGCGCAGGTGCTGGATGAACTGGCCGAGCAAGGCCACGATTTCCCGCGAAAAATTCTCGACTGGCGCCAGGTTTCGAAGCTGCGCTCGACCTATACTGACGCACTGCCGAACTACGTGCATCCGCAGACGCACCGCGTGCATACGACCTACGCGCTGGCGGCAACGACGACGGGGCGACTGTCTTCGAACGAGCCCAATCTGCAGAACATCCCGGTGCGCACCGAGGATGGTCGCAAGATCAGGCGCGCCTTCGTTGCCGCCGAGGGACACAAGCTGATCTCGGCGGACTACTCGCAGATCGAATTGCGACTGCTGGCGGAGATCGCAGATATCCCGGTGCTGAAACAGGCGTTTCAGGACGGGCTCGACATTCACGCCATGACGGCGTCGGAAATGTTCGGTGTGCCGGTGAAGGATATGCCCGGCGAAATTCGCCGCCGCGCCAAGGCGATCAACTTCGGCATCATCTACGGCATCTCGGCCTTCGGCCTCGCCAATCAGCTCAGCA
>JAPLPC010000435.1:1946-21561 GCA_026400425.1 Hyphomicrobiales bacterium
AATCAGCTCAGCATCCCGCGTGAAGAAGCCTCGGCCTATATCAAGAAGTATTTCGAGCGCTTCCCGGGCATCCGCGCTTACATGGACCAGACGCGCGATTTTTGCCGCGCCAACGGCTATGTGGAGACGCTGTTCGGCCGCAAGTGTCACTATCCCGATATCAAGGCTTCGAACCCGTCGGTGCGGGCCTTCAACGAACGCGCGGCCATCAATGCGCGCCTGCAGGGCACCGCGGCCGATATCATCCGCCGCGCCATGGTGCGGATGGAAGATGCGCTGGCCGAAAAGAAGCTGTCGGCGCGCATGCTGTTGCAGGTGCATGACGAACTGATCTTCGAAGTGCCGGACGACGAGGTGGCCGCCACGCTGCCGGTGGTCCAGCACACCATGCAGGACGCGCCGTTTCCTGCAGTTTTGCTGTCAGTACCCCTGCAGGTCGATGCCCGCGCCGCGGATAATTGGGAAGAGGCGCACTGAATCCGGCTTCGCACACCGTGCCGGATTGACATCGCCGCGCCAGTGGATGCCGATAGGGCTTTGGGGGCGACGGTGCAAATCGAGACGGGGAGCTTGCTGGCGTTCGCGCTGACCGCGTTGATCATCGAGATCACGCCTGGGCCCAATATGGCCTATCTCGCCACAATGTCGCTCACCCACGGACGACGCGTCGGCTTCGCCGCCGTCGCCGGCATCGCGCTGGGGCTGGCGACCTACGGCATCGCCGCAGCACTGGGGCTCGCCGCGATGATCGACAATTCGCGCTGGCTCTACGAAGGACTGCGATGGGCCGGTGTTGCCTATCTCGTGTGGCTCGCCTGGGACGCGTGGTCGAGCGAAAGTGAAATAGCCAAGACGGTCGAGAGCAGCGACAGCGAGCCATGGCGCGCGTTTCGCCGTGGGCTGATCACCAACCTGCTGAACCCCAAGGCCGCAATCTTCTACGTGGCGGTGCTGCCCGAGTTTGTCGGATCGGCGGCGGACCGGTGGTGACGCAGACGCTGCTCCTGAGTGCGATTTATGTCGGCATCGCCACGGTGATTCATGCCGGCATCGTCGTTCTGAGCGGAAGCCTCCAAAGCATCATCGCGACGCCCGCCCGGCGCCGTACTGTCCGCCGCGGCCTAGCTCTGGTGCTGCTCGGTATCGCGATCTGGTTCGCGCTGACCAGCGGGCGATCGCACTGACATGCGCAAGAGCTGATCGCCTCTCCAGCTTTCCCGGCGGTGTGATGATGCAGCCGTACTGGTATCATCAGAACGACTGGCGATTTAATCGCGGCCAGCAACTGACGTAGCAGCGCAAGCGACGCGCTCATTTGTAGTATCTCGTTACACCGACGGCTAAGCGACGTTTAACCGTCCGCGTTCGGCTCCATTTAATCTGATTGGGATAGGCTCCGCAGATCACAGGGCGGATATTACCTATGCCTCGACTTCGGAAGCGTTTGATTGATCGGTTGAAGGTGCGGCCGGAATTCGTGGCAGCGACGAGTGTCGCGCTGGCGCTGGCCATTGGCCTTTTCGCCATCGATCTCTATCTTCCCGGTGCGATGAAAGCAGCAGCTATCGAGGCGGCCTATCGCAGCAATATCGAGACCGTCGATCAGATCAAGCTGACGCGCGGCTACTACACGCGGAACGTCGTCGCGAAGGAGCTTGCCAGCGGACACCTCACGCCGTCCCACGATCACAAAGGAAATCCCAAGGCGATTCCGCTGCCGGCGACGTTCGTCCAGGACATTTCCGATCTGCTGAAGGAGAAGGATACCACGCTGTCGCTGGTCAGCCCGTATCCCTGGCCGAACCGGGCGGAGCGGGTCCTGGACAGCTTCCAGACAACGGCCTGGGCTGCGTTCCAGCGCGATCCGTCCGCGGTCGTGTCGCGCGAGGAAACCCGCGATGGCAAGCGCCTGCTACGGATCGCCGTGCCGGACCGGATGACGGAGGCCGCCTGCGTGAGCTGTCACAACACCAGTGGGGATTCGCCCAAGAGGGACTGGAAGCTCGGCGACGTCCGCGCCGTCATGGAGGTAACGAAGGTCATCGAGCCTTATTTGGCGGCGGCAGAACAGCGCAGCCGCATGATCACCCTCGCCATCATGGCGCCGACGGCCGGCGTCATCCTCATCCTGTTCGGCGCCGCCGTGCTGTACGCGCGACACGAACGTGAAAAGCGCAACAGCGACCGGCATGTCCGCTATCTCGCGCACCACGATTCGATGACGGGCACGCTGAATCGCGGAAGTTTTCTGGCAAACCTGACGCGGGCGATGGCGAGCCCGCCGTCGCGCGTGCGCATGGCTGTGCATTACATCGATCTCGATCGCTTCAAGGAGATCAACGATCAACTCGGGCATGGTGTTGGCGACGAACTGATCCGCGCCGTGGCCAAACGGCTGAAGCGACTGCTCGGTCAGGGCGACATCGTCTCCAGGCTCGGTGGCGACGAATTTGCCGTGGCGCAAACGAACCTGCGAGAGGCCGGCGATATCGGCGTAATGGCAGAGCGTATCACGCGGGCCTTGGCCAGACCGTTTAAGCTAAGTCATCACAGCGTAACCGTGTCGGCCAGCGTCGGCAGTGCGGCCGCCACCGTGGCGCATGCGACCGGGGATGAACTGCTGGAAGATGCCGACATCGCGCTGTATCGGGCCAAGGACGCCGGGCGCGCGCGCTTCGTCGTCTTTGCTCCCGAAATGCGCGATGCAGTGACGGCGCGGCGACAGCTGGAAGCACATATCCGCGAAGCCGTCGCCAGCGAATCCTTCGAGCTGTATTTTCAGCCGCTGGTACGGCAAAACGGCCGGCTCGACGGATTCGAGGCGCTGTTGCGACTGCGCAACGAACGCGGCGAAATCATTCCGCCCGCCGTCTTGATTCCCGTCGTCGAGGAAATCGGCGCCATCGACGATCTCGGCGCATGGGTGATCAGGAATGCCTGCGCCGTGGCGTCGACCTGGCCCGCCCATCTCAAGATCAGCGTCAACCTGTCGCCGGTGCAGTTCAAGAGTTCGAATGCGATCACGCGCGTGGTCGCAGATGCGATCCGGGAGACAGGCCTCGGCGCCGGCCGGCTGGAACTGGAGATCACCGAGGGGCTGCTGCTCGAAGCCAGCGAGGACGTGATCGAACAGCTCTTCGACATGAAGCAGGCCGGCGCTGCGATCGTCATGGATGACTTCGGGACTGGCTATTCAAGCCTCGGCTATCTGTGGAGGCTGCCGTTCGACAAGATCAAGATCGACAAGTCGTTCGTTCCGGACGAAGCAGCGTCGCAATGCACCGTCACCCCGGTGCTGCAGACGATCATCGGGCTTGGGCGAACCCTCAACATGGAAATCACGGTTGCGGGCATCGAAACCGAGGCGCAGGCCAGGTTTTTCCGAAACCTGAACTGCGACTACATGCAGGGCTATTTCTTCGGCAGGCCGATGACGCGGAGCGATGCGGCCATCGCCATCCTGCGCGATCTGGTAGGCGACATGGTGGCGTGCATCGGCAGCGGCGCTGTTGCCGTCGCCCCTGCACCTTCGGACTTCGAGCGAGTTGGCTAGGCGGCGCTTGAAGATGAAGACGAAGCTTAGTCGAGCTTCGCCGTCATCCCGCGGGTAACGCCCGGCCGCGCCATCAATTGATCGTACCAGCGGCCGACATGTGGGAAGTCGTCGAACGAGACCTTGTGACGTTGGTGGCGCCAGGCCCAGCCGAGGATGGCAAAATCGGCCACCGACAAGCTGCCTGCGACGAATTCATGATCGGCCAGCCGCCGGTCCAGCACGCCATAGAGCCGACGGGTCTCGTCGGAAAAGCGTTTCAGCCCATAGGCGCGATCCGCCTCGTTTTCCAGCGCGATGAAGTGATGCACCTGACCCGGCATCGGGCCGAAACCGCCCATCTGCCACATCAGCCATTCCAGCACCGGAATCCGGTTACCCAGCGACTTCGGCAGGAATTTGCCGGTCTTCTCACCGAGATAGAGCAGGATGGCGCCGGATTCGAACACGCTGACCGGCTTGCCGTCCGGCCCATCGGGATCGACGATGGCAGGGATCTTGTTGTTGGGGCTGATCTTGAGGAAATCCGGCTTCTGTTGGTCGCCCTTGGCGATGTTCACCGGAAACACCTTGTAAGGCAGTCCCATCTCCTCCAGCGCGACGGAGATCTTGCGGCCGTTCGGTGTATTCCACGTATGCAATTCGATGGTCACGCGCGTCCCTTCCCGGTTTTTCCAAGCTGTATCATCGTCCGGCCGCGCCGCAAACTGCGGCTGTTGACGGGGCTACCTGCGCTCTGGCCTATCCGGCTTCGGGTCGGTAAATTGCCGGGGTTGACCTGAGAAAGAGATCGCCTTGCCAAAATCAGCCGCCCGCGCCCGCCTGTTCGAGATCATCCGCGACCGCTCATTCGGTTATGGCGAGATCACGCTCGCCTCGGGCCGCAAGAGCAATTTCTATTTCAACTTGAAGCCCACCATGTGCGACCCGGAAGGCGCCGCGCTGCTGGCCGACCTGACCTTCGAGGCATTGAAGGACGACAAGCTCGATTATGTCGGCGGGCTGGAGATGGGCGCCGTGCCGCTGGCCGGCGCGCTGGCGCAATTGTCATGGATGAAGGGAGCCCCCATCGGCGCCTTCTTTGTGCGCAAAAAGCCGAAAGAACATGGCGCACGCCTCGCCATTGAGGGCCTCACCAAGACCGAAAGCCTCAAGGGCAAGCGCATCGTCATCGTCGAGGACGTCACCACCACCGGCGGCTCTGCCGTCAAAGCGCTCGATGCCGTGCGCGAGGCGGGTGCGGAGGTCGCCCTGGTGTTCACCATGGTCGATCGCGACGAAGGCGCCGCCGAGACCTTTGCTCAGGCGGGCGTCCCATTTCGCTCACTTTACAAGGCATCGGAATTCCTCAAGGGTTGAGCGTCGATGGGCTCGACACGAGGCCAAATTCCGGTTCAGTGAAAGGCCAGCTATTGCTTCGTATTCTCAGCCTCGCGCTCGGCGCTGCCCTGCTCGTTTTCATTCCCGACGCCGCTCATGCCGCAGATGGATTGAACGGCGCGCAGCTCTCGATGCTGTGGGCGCTGCCCTTCGCCGGCATGCTGCTCTGCATCGCCACCGGGCCGGTGCTCTATCCGCATTTCTGGGAACATCACTACGGCAAAATCGCCGCCATGTGGGCCGCCCTGGTGATCATACCGCTCTGGTTGACCGCCGGCACCACCACGGTTTCGCACACGCTCGCTCACACGGCCTTGATGGAGTACATCCCCTTCATCCTGCTGCTTCTGGCGCTGTTCACCGTCAGCGGCGGCATCTATCTGCAGGGCAACCTGCATGACAGCGTCTTCACCAACACCGCTCTGCTCGGCTTCGGCACCCTGATGGCCAGCGTGGTCGGCACCACCGGCGCGTCGATGATCCTGATCCGGCCGTTGCTGCGCGCCAATGACGACCGACGTTACAACGTGCATGTCGTCATCTTCTTCATTTTCCTGGTGTCCAACATCGGCGGATCGCTATCGCCGCTCGGTGATCCGCCGCTGTTTCTCGGCTTTCTGCGTGGTGTCGATTTCTTCTGGACCACCAGGCACATCTTCCCGGACACGCTGCTGGTCGCCGGCATCGTGCTGACGATTTTCATGCTGCTCGACATCTACCTGCACCGCCGCGAGGGCAAGGTGCTGCTGCCGGATCCGACCCCGGATTCGCCGTTGCACCTGCACGGCAAGGTCAATCTTCTGTTGCTCCTGGTGATCATCGCCGCGATCCTGATGAGCGGCAGCTGGAAGTCCGGCATTTCCTTCACCGTGCTCGGCACGCCGGTCGAACTACAGAACCTGTTGCGGGATGGGATCCTGGTGATCGTGACATTCGCCTCGCTGGCGCTGACCAAGGCCGAGCATCGCAAGGCCAACGACTTCAAGTGGGGCCCGATCGAAGAAGTCGCGATCCTGTTCGCCGCGATCTTCATCTGCATCGTGCCTGTGATGGCGATGCTGCAAGCCGGCGCCAACGGACCGTTTGCCCCGCTGGTGGCACTCGTCAGCCATGCCGACGGCTCGCCCAACAATGTCGCCTATTTTTGGCTGACAGGCGCCCTGTCGTCATTCCTGGACAACGCGCCGACCTATCTCGTCTTCTTCGAACTGGCAGGTGGCGATGCCAAGGCGCTGATGACGTCGGGTGCGGCGACTCTGGCGGCGATCTCCGCGGGCGCCGTGTTCATGGGCGCCAACACCTATATCGGCAATGCGCCGAATTTCATGGTCTACGCCATCGCCCGCGATGCCGGCGTCAAGATGCCGAGTTTCTTCGGTTATATGCTGTGGTCGATGGCCGTGCTTGTCCCAGTGTTCCTGCTCGCCACCTGGGTATTTTTCATCTGAGCCGAAATCTGAGCGCTGGCATGGTTACTCCGTGTTTACCATAACCTCCTAGCATCGCGCCAAAGCTGGGATCAGCGTATTCCGGCTGTCGGGTAAGGGTTGCGGAGCTTGGCGTTGCGGCACAATCGGAACTTCTTGCGCCTGCCGCTGATGGCCGTGAGCCTCGCCACCATCGTTGCGTGGACGCCGCAGATCGCGTCCGCCCAGGGCTTTTTCGATTTCCTGTTCAATGGCGGCCAGCCACAGAAACAGCAGCCGCAGCGCCGCGGCCCTGCTCCGCCGCAGAACGACTTCTTTTCCGATCCGTTCGGCCTCGCCACGCCAGCCGAAGCCGCGCCGCCCCAGCGCAGCGCGACCAGCGGCGGATATGGCCCGGCCTTCTGCGTCCGCACCTGCGACGGCAAGTATTTCCCGCTCGGCCGCGGCGGCGCCAGCCCGGCGCAGACGTGCCAGGCGTTCTGCCCGGCCTCGCCGACCAAGGTGGTGTTCGGCAGCAGCATCGATTCCGCATCGTCATCGACCGGCGAGCGCTACGCCGACCTGCCGAATGCCTTCGCCTACCGCAAAGCGCTAAAGGCCGACTGCACCTGCAACGGCCGCGATCCCGCCGGCCTGGCGCCGATCGACCTCGCGCTCGACACGTCGCTGCGGCCCGGCGATGTGGTGGCCACCACCAGCGGCCTCGTGGCTTTTTCCGGCGTGCGTACCGGTAACAATCAGGCTCCTGAATTCACGCCGGTGTCATCCTATCCAGGCCTGACGTCCGATGTGCGTGCCCGGCTCGGCGAGATGAAGGTCGCGCCCGTTTCGGCCGAAATGATCACCGACGAGGCCCCGATGGCAGACACGCCGCGTGAAATCGCGCCCCTGCCGGGTGCAACGATCGCGCCAAAACGGACGCCGGTGCCGAACGCCAAACGCGCCGAGGCGAATTGACGGGCCGCGCCATCATCGCCCGATGATGACGCCCACCACATTGGTGGCCGACATATATTTCTGCTCGATCTCCGCGCGCGCCGCTGCGCGATTTTCCGGTGTCAGCAGGCCCCGCTTCTCGGCGAGGATCATCCAGCAATAGCCCCACCAGTCGGTGAGCATGCCGTCGTCGCCGAGGAGATCGTAGCCCTGCCGTTCGGCGAAGATGCGCGCATGCCCTTCATCGAGTTGATCCAGCCAGGCGTGATCGTCGAGCGAGAACAGGTCGTCGCTGATATCGTCGGTTGTGTATCCCCACACAGACATGCACACCGCGTTGAATTCGCGATCGATCTGATCGTCATCCACGCAATATCGATGTGCGTTGAGACGTAGACGGGTGAGCGATCGCGCGAAATCGGCTATTCGGGTGAGCGCAAACTGATCAAGGGCAATACTGGACATGGCGTCCTCACGACTTTGCAGAGTATGGCAGGCGAACAGGCCGCCGAATCAGAACGATATATCAATACCATGCTATTTTGTTCTTTATTTGTTCTCGTGGCTAATTAAATCCAAATCGCTCGTTCGGCTGCTCGGCATCGGACGACATCCGCAAATCTCTTCGTCATCGTTACTGCCCAATTCATCGGCAACGCCGTAGCAAAACCTCCGCACCCCGATGGGTTTCCGACCACGTATGAATGGGCGTATGCTTTCCTGCCGCGCCATAGATCAGGATGACCAGTTTGTCAGACCAGTCCACGCCAGCACAGTTCCAGCCCCTGAATGCACCGATCGACGAGCTTCTGCTTGCCGAGATCAAAAGTGCCATTCTCGTCAAGCTGACGCTCGGCATCGGCAAGGAGCCATCCTTCGCCACCAAACACGACTGGTATAAAGCTGCCGCGCTGACGCTCCGCGACCGGGTCGTGCATCGCTGGTTGCTGTCCGAGAAGGAAAGCTACGATGGCGGGCGCAAGCGCGTCTATTATCTCTCGCTCGAATTCCTGATCGGCCGCCTGTTCACCGACGCGCTCAACAATATGGGCTTGCTGCCGGTGTTTCGCGCGGCCCTGGAAGATCTCGGCGTCGGGCTCGACGAGTTGCGCAAATGCGAGCCCGATGCGGCGCTCGGCAATGGCGGCCTCGGCCGTCTCGCCGCCTGCTTCATGGAAAGTATGTCGACCCTCGCCATCCCCGCTTATGGCTACGGCATTCGCTATGATTTCGGCCTGTTCAAGCAGATCATCTCGAAGGGCTGGCAGAAGGAATATCCCGACGAATGGCTGGGCTTCGGCAATCCGTGGGAGTTGCCGCGGCCGGAGGTGGTCTATCACATCCATTTCGGCGGCCATGTCGAACTGGTCGATGACGGCAAGGGCCATCAGCGCAGCGTCTGGCATCCCGGCGAGACCGTGGAAGCCGTCGCCTATGATACCCCGATCGTCGGCTGGCGCGGCCAGCATGTGAATGCCCTGCGGCTGTGGTCGGCGCGCGCGCCCGATCCGCTGCGGCTCGACGTGTTCAACTCTGGCGACTATGTCAGCGCCAGCGCCGAACAGTCGCGCGCCGAGGCGATCTGCAAGTTCTTGTATCCGAACGATGAAAGCGCTGCCGGCCGCGAATTGCGGCTGCGCCAGGAGTATTTCTTCGTCTCCGCCTCGCTGCAGGACCTCGTCAAGCGGCACATGGAATCCGAGGGCAATCTGCGCGGCCTCGCCAACAAGGCGGCGGTGCAGATGAACGATACGCATCCGAGCCTGGCGATCGCCGAGCTGATGCGCATCCTGATTGATGTCCACAACGTTCGCTGGGATTCTGCCTGGCAGATCACCAACGCGACGCTGTCCTACACCAATCACACTTTGCTGCCGGAGGCGCTCGAGACCTGGCCGGTGGAGCTGATGGAGCGGTTGCTGCCGCGCCATCTCGAAATCATCTACCGCATCAATGTCGCGCATCTCGACCGTGCCGACGCCATTCGCCCCGGCGATAGCG
Source organism: Hyphomicrobiales bacterium (assembly GCA_026400425.1). Classification (GTDB taxonomy): domain Bacteria; phylum Pseudomonadota; class Alphaproteobacteria; order Rhizobiales; family Xanthobacteraceae; genus Tardiphaga. The sequence goes on from JAPLPC010000435.1 coordinate 11,244, forward strand.
ATTATCGCGCCTCCGTTTCGATCATCGACGAAGGCGCCGGCCGCCGCGTCCGAATGGGCAATCTGGCTTTCATCGGTTCGCATCGCATCAACGGTGTCTCCGCGATGCATTCGGAGCTGATGAAGGAGACCGTATTCCGCGATCTCAACCAGCTCTATCCCGGCCGCATCACCAACAAGACCAACGGCATCACGTTTCGCCGCTGGCTGACGCTGGCCAATCCGAAGCTGACCGACCTGTTGCGTGCCACCTGCGGCGAGGCCGTGCTGGACGATCCCTCCCGCCTTAAAAAGCTGGAAGCCTATGCGGGCGACGCGGCATTCCAGCAGGCCTTCCGCGCGGTCAAACATCACAACAAACTCGCGCTGTCACGGGTGATCGGCGAGAAACTCGGCGTACATGCCGATCCCTCGGCGCTGTTCGATGTCCAGATCAAGCGCATCCACGAATACAAGCGGCAATTGCTCAACATCGTCGAAACCGTCGCGCTGTATCAGGCGATCAAGGACGAGCCGAACAAGGACTGGGTGCCACGCGTCAAGATTTTCGCCGGCAAGGCCGCGGCGAGCTGTCGCTATGCCAGGCTGTTCTTCAAGCTGATCAACGACGTCGCCATGATGGTGAACGATGACGACACCATTCAGGGCAAATTGAAGGTCGCGTTCCTGCCCGATTACAATGTCAGCCTCGCCGAGATCATCATTCCCGCAGCGGATCTATCCGAGCAAATTTCGACGGCCGGGATGGAAGCCTCCGGCACCGGCAACATGAAACTGTCGTTGAATGGTGCGCTGACCATCGGCACGCTGGACGGCGCCAATATCGAGATCCGCGACAATGTCGGGCCGGAGAATATCGCGATCTTCGGCATGACTGCCGCCGAAGTGGTCGAGCGCCGCGATCGTGGCCTCGATGCGTCCGACGTCATCAACAAGTCGCCGCATCTGAGCCGTGCCATCCACGCCATCGAGAGTGGTTTCTTCTCGCCCGACGATCCGGGCCGCTTCGCCGGCATCGGCCATGCACTGCGCCATCTCGATCACTACATGGTGTCCGCAGATTTCGACTCCTATTACGCAGCACAGCGCGATATCGATGCGCGCTGGCAGGCCGGCTCGGCCTGGAGCCGTGCGGCCATTCTGAATACGGCCCGGATGGGATGGTTCTCGTCGGATCGCACCATTCGTGAATATGCCGAAGACATCTGGCACGTGCCGGTGGCCAATCAGCTGCCGACGACATTCGTGTCGCAGATCCGCAAGGCGACGTGATCGCGCAGCAATAGCTGTGCGTCACACGTCCGATGGCGCTGCAATCGGAATGGTCAGCGTGACGCATAGTCCGTTCGGCGAGGCCGATCGCAGCGCCAGATTGCCGCCATAGAGCTCGGCGAGTTCGCTGGTGATCGAGAGGCCAAAGCCGAAGCCCGGCGCGGTTTCGTCGAGCCGCTCGCCGGGGCGCTGCACCTGCACCATCTGCTCCGGCAACAAGCCCGGTCCGTCATCGCTGATCGCCAGAGCGACCATACGCTGACCATCCGTGGTCGCCGTGATCGAGACTTTGTTGCGCGCCCATTTGAAAGCGTTTTCCAAAAGGTTGCCGAGCATCTCGTCGAGGTCCTGCGCCTCGCACGCCACCGTCAATGCCGGAGGCACATCAATCACAAACGTGATGGCCTTGTCGCCGTGAATCTTGCCGAGGACATCGCCGAGATCCTGCACGCGTGGGGCAACGACAGTCCGTGCGCGCACGGGTCCGTTCAGCGCGGCGGTGCGGGCGCGCCCGAGATGATGCCTGATCCGCCGCTCCATCTGCATCACAAGCGGATGCAGCGACGCCGGATCGCGGCCGCCATTCGCGGAGATCGCAAGTCCCAATGTCGCCAGCGGGGTCTTCAGCCCATGCGCGAGATTGGCGACGTGACGGCGCGCGCGTTCCAGATTGTCATCGTTCTGCTGCAGCAGCCCATTGAGTTCGCTGACCAGCGGCTCGATTTCCGCGGGCTGTTCCGCCGGTACGCGGTGGATCGTCCCGTTGCGGACATCGGCCACCGCGCGACGCAACCGATCGAGGGGACGCAATCCGAGACGGACCTGAAGCATGACCGCCAGGATAAGCGCACCGCCGAGCAACGCCAAAGATAGCGCCAGCGTGGTCATGGCCTCGCGTAGTGGCCCCCATACCGCGGCGCGCGGCGCGGAGACAATGATGGTGACGTGCGAACCGGCGACGACCGTCTGCTTGATTCGATAGTGCAGATACTCTTCGCCGGGCCCGGTGCCATCGGCAGGCCGTGGACGGCTGCTTCTGTCAGCGCGGTCCTCAAGGTCTTTCTTGCGTCCTTTTTTCAAAGGCGGCGGCGGCTCATCAGGCAGGGCTCTCGCGGCATCGCTGATATCGGCCCCATCGAGCGAGGCGGAGCGCAGGACGTTGTTCGGACCTGCCATCTGCCAGTACCATCCGCGGCGGATGCGCTCAAAAGGCGGCCCGTCGGCATTCCCAGCAAGAGTTAGAAGACCCGCCGGATCGACCCGCAGCATCGACGACAGGAACACGATCTGCGTGTCGAGCCGCTGATCGATCTGTCCCTGCACGAAGCGATGCAGCACGAAGCCGATCAGCACCGCCGCCAGGACAAGTGCGACGGCGATGAAACCGATGGCGGCAAACAACAGCCGGCGGCCGAGCGAGGCCCGGCGCAGCATCACGACGATCCTGCCGTGAGCCGGTAACCGCGCCCGCGCACCGTCTCAATCATGTCGTGCCCGATCTTACGTCGCAGTCGCGCCACAATGACTTCCAGTGAATTTGAATCGGTGCCGGCATCCCCCTCATAGACTTTCTCCATCAGCTCGAGCCGATCGAACACGGTGTCCTTGCGCAGGATCAGAGACTGCAGCACGCGCCATTCCAGCGCCGTGAGTTTGAGTGGCAGACCATCGCGTTCGAACACGCCGGTTGATACGTCGAACGACAGCGGCCCGCAGGTGACCGCCGGGGCAGCATGCCCCGCGGAGCGCCGCACCAAAGCGCGCAGGCGCATGATCAATTCCTCGACCCGAAACGGCTTGGTCAGATAGTCGTCGGCGCCGGCCTTGAAGCCATCAACCTTGTCGGTCCAGCCATCGCGCGCGGTGAGAATCAACACCGGCAGCCGACGGCCACCGTTGCGCCACGCGCGCAGAACGGTAGCCCCGGGAATTTTCGGCAGGCCGAGATCGAGCACCGCCGCATCGTAGCTTTCGGTCTCGCCGAGGTGTTGACCATCCTCACCGTCAGACGCGACATCGACGGCAAAATGCTCGCGCCGTAGCGCTGCAGCGATCTCGCTAGCCAGCAGCGCATCATCCTCGACCAGCAAAACTTTCATCGCGATATCTGTCCCACCGTCATTCCGTGCGCACGCTAGCGCGAGGAAGGGCTATGCGGCGTAGCTTAACTCAAACTGAACCGTTCGGTTCAGGCTGGATTGGAGCGCCATCGCTAGGGTTGTGGCATCGACAACGCCGACAGGAGACGCACCTATGACGGATGAGATGAATAGCTCCGAGCCGAAAGCACTACCGCCGCCACAGCGACGCTGGCAGACGTCCCGCGGAGTACTCGGCACCAGCGCCATCGCGCTGGTCTTGATCGCTGGCGCTGCGCTCGGCGCGGGCGGCACGCGGCTGGCGCACAATTGGCAGCCGCGCAGCGTCATGCTGATGCAGCCGGTGCCGATCGACAAGATGGCCGACGGAACGCCTGTTGCGGTCAAGGGCGACGTCGCCGAGATCTTCGGTAACAAGTTCGTGCTGCAGGATCCCAGTGGACGCGCGTTGATTGATACGGGGCCGCGTGGCGAAGATCGCGCCGTGGTGACCAAGGGCGAAGCGGTCACCGTGCAAGGCCGCTTCGATGGTGGTGTGGTCCGCGCCGATCTGCTGTCGCATGCCGATGGCCGCAACGAAGCCTTCGGGCCGCCGGATGGTCCGAAGGGTCCCAAAGGACCGAAGGGACCGAAAGGCCCCAAGGGCGGTCCCGACGCCCGGGCCGATCGCGGGCCGCCCCCGCCGCCGCCCGGCGGACCTGAGGACGACGACGCGCTACCGCCGCCGCCGCGCTGAGTTTTTGGCGCACGGCATGCCGATCGAGTCGCACAGATGAGAGTCCCGGTCGGGATCCCCAACCGCCCGATTCGCTTATCCAAAACCCACCACCGAGAGATGACGACAATGCCAGATCATCACACCACGTCCATCAAGGGCGAGATCACCCATGTGTTCGGCCACCGCATCGTCGTCGAGACGAGCAAGGGCGCCGTGCTTGCCGACGTCACGCCGAAGGGTCTCGAACAACATCAGTTGCGGATCGGCGACCAGGTCGAACTGGCCGGCGAGATGAAACCGTCGGAGCTGAAAGTATTGAAACTCACCTCCGGCAAGACGACGATCGAGATCGCGCACAAGAAGCCGCATGACGATCACCCTCACGCCGAACCGGGCGAGGCCATTAAGGCCGCGCGCAAAGCCGGCTATGAGCCGCTCGGCGAACCGCGTCGCAAGCCGAAGCATTTCGAAGTGCTCGGACGGTGTGATGACAAGCTGACCGAATTGCACATCGAACTCGACGGTCACATCCGCAAAGAGAAACCGGTCGCGCATGGCGATCCGAAGTGGGCCGCCGCGCTCTAATCGACAGGCTAGCTTGATTGATCGTAACAGGCGAAGAGGACGGCCCTTGGCGCCGTCCTCTTTTTTAGTGAGTCATCGTCACGCGATGGCCGCCTCTGCGCCCGGACGGGCCCGCACCGGGATCATCAGATAGCGGACCCCGTTGCTCTGCGCCTCCGGAAAGTGCCCGGCGCGGATATTGACCTGGATCGATGGCAGCAGCAGCGTCGGCGCCGCCAGCGTGGCATCGCGGGCGGCGCGCATCTCGACGAATTGCTGTTCGGACACGCCGTTGCGCAGATGCACATTGCCGTCCCGCTGAGCGCCGACCGTGGTCTCCCAGGCATAGGCGTCGCGCCCCGGCGCCTTGTAGTCGTGGCACATGAACAGCCGTGTCTCGGGCGGCAGCGCCAGCAATCTTTGAATCGAGCGATAGAGTTGATGGGCGTCGCCGCCGGGAAAATCCGCGCGCGCCGTGCCGTAATCCGGCATGAACAGCGTATCGCCGACAAACACCGCATTGCCGATCCGGTACGATACATCGGCCGGGGTGTGGCCGGGCGTGTACAGCACCGCGACCGTCATCTGCCCCACCGCGAGCGTATCGCCGTCGGCGAACAGGCAGTCGAACGCGCTGCCATCGGGCGTCACATCCTCAGCATTGAACAGCGGACGGAAGATGCGCTGTACATCGGCGATGTGTTCGCCGATGCCGACGCGGGCGCCGGTCTTGCGTTTGATCCAGGGCGCCCCCGACAGATGATCGGCATGGGCATGGGTTTCCAGCACCCAGTCGATCGTCAGCCCGTCCTGCGCCGCGGCGTGCAGGATCGTTTCAACAGAGCGGATATCGACCATCCCGGCGCGGTGATCGTAGTCGAGCACCGGATCGATCACGAGCGCACGCTTCGTCGCGGGATCGCTGACCAGATAACTGACGGTGTTGGTGGGCTCATCGAAGAAAGCCCGGATCACGGGCAATGTCATCTGGCTCATCAAGGCCTCCTTGCGAAATGGGACTTGACCTACATATTAGCGTTCCCTAAGTAAGCAATACCTAATATAAAAAGAGCCTGAGATGCCCGCTTCGCAACAGATGTCGATCGATGATTTTGCCGCCAATGCGCAGGAGGTCGCCGACATCCTGCGTGCCCTCGGCAACGAGCGCCGGCTGATGATCCTGTGCAAGCTGGTCGAGGCCGGGGAGATGACCGTCGGCGCTCTGGTGGCCGCAGTGGGCCTCAGCCAGTCGGCGCTTTCGCAACACCTCGCCCGGATGCGCGACGAAAACATCGTCACGTTCCGACGCGAAGGCCAAACGCTGTGGTACCGGATCGCCGATCCCCGCACCCAGCAACTGATGGCAGAGCTGCACCGGCTCTATTGCCGCAGTCCCTCCTGATCGGTGCGATGGAGTTCACCCATGACATTGCCCCATATCTCCACATCTGAAGCCCAGAAGCTGATCGCGCGCGGCGCCGTGCTCGTCGATATCCGCGAGCCTGACGAACATGCCCGCGAGCGCATTGCGCTGGCGCGTCACGAACCGCTGTCACGACTTCGCGATGTCTCGGTGCCGGAGGCGACTCCAGCGGTGATCTTTCATTGCAAGGCCGGCAGCCGCACCGCCGCCAATGTCGAGCGGCTGGCGTCCTCGACGCAATGCGACGCCTATATTCTCGATGGCGGCATCGATGCGTGGAAGTCGGCCGGCTTGCCGGTGATCGCGGATCGCAAGCAGCCGATCGAGATGATGCGACAGGTGCAGATCGTCGCCGGGTCGCTGGTGGTGATCGGAGCGGCCCTCGGCACCTGGGTCTCGCCGGGCTTCTACGCATTGTCGGCGTTCGTAGGCGCCGGTCTGGTGTTCGCGGGCGTCTCCGGCACCTGCATGATGGCGCGCATCCTGGCACTGGCGCCGTGGAATCGTCGCTCGACCGCAGCCCTCGGATAAAGTCGATGACGTTCGGCCTGACCGATATCACAACGCTCGGCTCGGGCGGGCTGGTCGGCTTCGTGCTCGCTTTGGTCGGCGGCGGCGGATCGGTGCTGGCGGTGCCGCTGCTCGTCTATGTGGTCGGAGTCTCGTCGCCGCATGTGGCGATCGGGACAAGCGCGGTGGCGGTGGCGGTCAGCGCTTTCGCCAACATGCTGTCGCACTGGTCCGCCGGCAATGTGCGCTGGCCTTGCGCCATCACCTTCTCGCTCGCCGGCATCGGCGGCGCCTTTGCGGGATCGCTGGTCGCACAGCATGTCGATGGCCAGAAGCTGCTGATCATGTTCGGCCTGCTGATGATCGCGATCGGCGTGTTGATGCTGGTCCCGCGGGCGAGCCGCGGCGATGCCACGATCCGGCTCGACCGGACGACGGCACGCCGGCTGCTGCCGATGCTGATCAGCGTCGGCTTCGGCGTCGGTCTCATGGCCGGATTCTTCGGGATCGGCGGCGGGTTTCTGATCGTTCCCGGCCTGATGTTCGCGACCGGCATGCCGATGACGGCAGCGATCGGGACATCGCTGGTGGCCGTCGTCGCATTTGGCGCCTCCACTGCGGCAAGCTATGCGATGTCCGGCATGACCGACTGGCGACTGGCGGCGATCTTCATTGTCGGCGGCCTGATCGGCGGCTTGCTGGGCATGCTGGCCGGCAAGGCGCTCGGCCGCCACGACCGCGCCCTACGTGCGACCTTCGCCAGCGTCGTCATCATGACCGGCGGCTATGTCTGCCTGCGCGGGCTGCTGCACTTCATGTGAAGCGCGGCCGGGCTCACCCGACAGGTGACGCCCCTGACTATCCGCGATGCAGACGTTGATGCCAAACAAAAAGGGCGCCCTTGCGGACGCCCTTTTGAATCGATGATCGCAGGGGAGTTTTACTCCGCCGCCATCTTCACGTCCGGCGCGGCGGCGCGCACTTCGGCGTCCACTTGCGCTTCGAACTTGGCAAAGTTCTTCTGGAACATGCCGACCAGCTTTCGCGCGGTGGTATCGAACTCGGCCTTGTCCTTCCAGGTGTTCACCGGATCGAGGATCTCCGACGGCACCCCGTCCAGCGCGGTCGGCACCGCGAAGCCGAAATACTTGTCGGTGCGGAATTCGACGTTGCGCAGCGATCCATTCAACGCCGCAGTGAGCAGCGCACGCGTGACCTTGATCGGCATCCGCGAACCCACGCCGTATTTGCCGCCGGTCCAGCCGGTATTGACCAGCCAGCAATCGACATTGTGCTTGGCGATCAAGTCGCGCAGCATGTTGCCATAGACCGAGGGATCGAGCGGCAGGAACGGCGAGCCGAAGCAGGTCGAGAATTCCGGCTCCGGATCATTGCCGAGGCCACGTTCGGTGCCCGCGACCTTGGCGGTGTAGCCGGACAGAAAGTGATACATCGCCTGCGCCGGGGTCAGCTTGGCAATCGGTGGCAGTACGCCAAACGCGTCGGCGGCGAGCATCACGACATTCTTCGGCTGCGGCGCACGCCCGGTGCGCGAGGCGTTCGGAATGAAGTCGAGCGGATAGGCCGAGCGGGTGTTCTCGGTCTTCGACCCGTCGTCGAAATCGGGCACGCGGGTGTTCTCGTCGAGAACGACGTTTTCCAGCACGGCACCGAAGCGCTTCGACGCCGCGTAAATCGCCGGCTCGGCTTCTTCCGACAGTTTGATGGTCTTGGCGTAGCAGCCGCCTTCGAAATTGAAGATGCCGTCCTTGCCCCAGCCATGCTCGTCGTCACCAATCAGCGTGCGCTTCGGATCGGCCGACAGCGTGGTCTTGCCAGTGCCGGACAGGCCGAAGAAGATCGCACTGTCGCCGTCGGGGCCGACATTGGCCGAGCAATGCATCGGCATCACGCCCTTGGCGGGCAGATAGTAGTTCAGCGTGGTGAACACGCTCTTCTTCATCTCGCCGGCATAATAAGACCCGCCGATCAGAACGATCTTGCGGGCGAAATCAATGGCGACGACGTTTTCGGAGCGGCAGCCATGGCGTTTAGGATCGGCCTTGAAGCTCGGCAGATCGATGATGGTGAGTTCAGGCACGAAGTCCTTCAGCGCCGATGCTTCCGGACGGATCAGCAGGGTGCGGATGAACAGCGAGTGCCAGGCGAGTTCGGTGAACACGCGGGTTTTGATCTGGAAGCTCGGATCGGCGCCGCCATAGAGGTCCTGCGCAAACAGCGTCATCCCTTCGGCGTGCTTCTTGAAATCCGTGTAGAGCGCTTCGAATTGCTCGGGTGTGATCGACTGATTGCCGGCCCACCACATGTTCTCGGTGGAAGCATCCTTGACGGTGAACTTGTCCTTGGGGCTGCGGCCGGTGAAGTCGCCGGTGTCAGCGCACAATGCGCCGTCGGCAGACAATTCGGCCTCGCCGGTGCGCAGCGAATGCTCATAGAGCTGCGGCGCGCCGAGGTTCCAGTTCACGGCTTTCAGATTCGTCAAACCGAATTTGTCGGCGCCATAGGCACCGTTGCGTACGCCCGTCTCTTGCACGGATAGTCCTCCTTAGAGTCCGCTATTCGACATGTGCGGTTGCCTCCAACCCCACATTGCAGCGGTAGCCGTCACTATAACCGCTCCGGCTTTGATCCGGCGACTGAATAGTGACGAAGATGTGAAAAGCCAAGCCGTCTTTACCCGACTCGGTTTATTCCAAGCATGGCAATTGACGTAGCTCAACCGCCCGAACTGCGGGCCTGCTCTGCCAGCTCTCGCAGCACTTTCCGCAAATCCATCGGCGTGACGATCCGTCGCGGAAAATCCAGCCGCAAGACCTTCGCGGTTCCGTCCTGCAGATCGAGTCCATCGGGATCGCAACCGGTGCAGCGCCAATCGCCCACTTCTGCGCCAAGCAGCTTCGTTGCGTACAGATTGAGCGCGTCGCCGTGATCTGCGTTCATGTGATCCATCGCCTCGGCTTCTGCGGCCAGAAGGCTTTCGGCGCCACTAAGATCGGTGAGATACTGCTCGGGCGCGAGATCGATGATGCGGCCGAAACCAGCGACCAGATGCAGCGATGACGGCCGGATCCAGAAGAATAAAAAATCCTTAAAATCCACAAAGGCTTGGGCCGCCGGATGGGCGCTGAGATAGCGTCGCCGGAGAGTTTCGTGCTCGGCCTCGCCGGCTTTTTCGGCGACGCCGCCCAGCATGATTCTGGCGCCTTCGAGGGGATCACCCGGCCCTCGCTCGTCCAGCATCAACGAGACCCGTGGATCTCCCAGAATATTTCGAGTGTGCAGCGCCAATCGGGAAATCAACAGAATCGGCGAGCCGTCAGGGTGGCTGGCCACGTTCACCAGGGAGCAGTAAGGCGCTCCGCTGTCGACGGCGAGGGTAGCGAGTGCCCCTTGCCTGCTGCGTCGCAACAGCGACCGCGTGACGCGCGAAGGATCGAAATCTGTGGTCGGCTCCATATTAAATCCCGCTAATCATTGCCAAAAGTGCCTTCTCCCGCGATCGCAAGCGGCGTATATAGGTGTGGAACCCGCGCCCGGTTGAGGCGTTTATGGAACTTGGCCACACTTCAGCCCAGCTTGCATTGCTGGTTGACTGTGTTCTTAAGGCCACCTCGTACGGCGGAATATCCATTCTCCCCGCCGCACAGACCATCCGCTTCGGAAAGCAGGCTCATGCCCACAATCGCCTTGGTCGATGACGACCGCAACATTC
>JAPLPC010000210.1 GCA_026400425.1 Hyphomicrobiales bacterium
ACTTGAGCGATGACCAGCGTCGCCCATGAGCATACCGACGCCGCGATGCAGTTGGCCCGTGCATCGGCGGCCCCTCGTGACGGCGCGATCGATACGATGCGCGGTGTCGCCATCCTGATGGTGATTGGCATCCATGCACTTCAGCAGCCGCTCGACGCCGCCTGGAAGACGGCGTTTGACGCGCTGCTGCGCCCATGCGTGCCGATCTTCCTGTTCGCATCCGGCTATCTCACCGGATTGTCCGGCCGCGTGCCGGTGACCAAGCGGCTGGTGGCCACCATCATTCCCTATGCGATCGCCTTCGTCGCCGCCTATCTCTACATGGCCATGACGAATCCGGCGATGGATCATCGCATCACCACGACGATCGCACGTTTCGGGCTCGCTTACGTCTTCGTGTATTACTACGTGTTCGTCTATATCGGATGCACGTTGATGTTGTGGCTGGTGCTGTGGTTAGCCACCCGCGTGCCCGCCCAGGCCGAGCAGCGGCTGCAAGTGCTGCTCCTGATGCTAATCGCGGTCGGCCTCGTCAGCGGCAGCTACCTCGATCCGGCGCTGGCACGGATCGGCTTGTCCGACGGGGTGATCGAAGAATTCCGGATGCGCGACATTCCATTCTGGTTCGGCTTTGCCGCCCTGGGCATGCTCGTGGCGCGGGCGTCCGCCGCGGCCTACGACTCCACGGCCTTTTTCGGTTACGCCGCCGCTCTCTCCGTGTTGCTGCTGGCGTCGCGTGTGGATGTCCCGCTGCTCGCCATGCTCGGCGCCGGCAGCTACTTCGTCTATCTCTGGCATATTTTCGTGGTCATGGCGTTGCGTGACCTCGGCGGCTTCCGCGGGCTCGGCAGCGTCGCCGCGACATTGCTGGTCTATGCGATCACCCTCACTATCACCGGCGCTGCGTTGCTGGCGCTGCGCCGGTGGGCATCGCCGCGCGTGCTGCGCGCGATGGGAGCCTGACGCATGCTGCTGAAACGCACCATCCTCTATCTGCCCGCACAGATCGTCGGCCCGCTGTTTCAGCTGGTCGCGATGATCGTATGGACCCATGTGGTCAACGATCACACGTTGGGCGTCATCACGCTGATCACGGCCACCCACGAGCTGCTGCAGATCGGTTTTCTCGCCTGGTGGTCGCAATACGCGTTGCGCTTCTTCGGGCGTTACCAGGGGCATGACGACGCCGAGCGGTTCTATCGCACGGAGAACGTCGTCATCCTGCTGTCGCTGGTGTTGCAGAGCATCGCCATGATCTGCGTGCTATTGACGGTGATCGCCACCGACACCAATCCGACGCTGCTGACGGCCACCGTCGCCTATGTGATCAGCCGCTCGCTCAATCTCTACATCGCCGAACGCGCCCGCGTGCGTCATCAAATCGGCATCTATTCGGTTCAACAGATCGTCGGTCCCGCCATTGGCTTCCTGATCGGGCTGCTGCTCATCAAACTGATCGGCCCCGCGCCGGAATGGCCGCTGCTGGGCTACGCCGTCGCGCAACTTTTTGCTGCGCTGGTCGTGTTGCCGAAGGTCGGCTACAGCCGTCGCATCTGGCCGATCGACCGCGGCATCGTCCGGCACGCGATCAACTACGGCATTCCGCTGATCATCGGCGGCGCGCTCGGCTGGGTCGGGCTGAATGCCTCGCGCTTTGTGGTCAACGACATGCTCGGCGTCGCCGCAGCCGGCCTGTTTGCGGTCGGTTACGGCCTCGGCCAACGTGCCGCTGCAGTGGCGGCGATGTTGGTCACGGCGGCCGCCTTTCCGCTCGCTGTCAAAAGCATGGAACAGGATGGCAGCCAGGCCGCGATGCGCCAGCTCGCCGACAACGGCGCGCTGCTGCTCGGAATCCTCGCGCCCAGCATTGCCGGGATTTTTCTGCTGCGTGCGGAAATCGTGCATCTGTTGATCGCCGCGCCGTTCCAGGCGGTCACGCTGGCGATCCTGCCGCTTTCGGTGCTGGCCGGATCGATCCGCAACATCCGTGCGCATTTCGGCGATCAGGTATTCCTGCTGCACAGCCGGACGCACCTGATGGTCGTCGTCTCCGGCATCGACGCTGCCGTGACCGTCGTTGCCAGTCTGGTCTGCATCCATCTATGGGGATTGGTCGGTGCAGCGACGGCGACCGTGATATCGGCCATCGCCGCGGCATCGGTCAGCTTCGCATTCGGCTTCACCCGTTTCGGGTTGACGCTGCCATGGGCGCACCTCGCCCGCATCGCCTTGGCCACGCTATCCATGGCGATGCTCCTTGCGCGTCTGCCGGAGGCGAGGTCCTATACGATGCTTGCGGCGCATATCGCAGCCGGCGCCGCGCTCTATGTGGCGACGATTGCGATCCTGTATGCGCCGACGCTGATCCGCATGATCCGGCGTCAGCCGCGATTCTCGTGAACTCAGCCGCGCTTCGCATTTTCAAATGCACGTGCCATGGCAAACCACAACGGCTTCTTCTGCATGTCGGCATCATACGGCAATGGCCGCGGCAGACGCTGGGTCGTCGGATCCTTCTGCAAGGCGATCCCCTTATAGAACGAATAATGGTCGGATAGCTGCCAGGTGATGACCGCCTTGACGGCGGGAACCTGCAATACGCCGGTGAGAAATGTCTCGGCCGTCTCGGCGATCGCCGTGTCGCGGGCGACGATATCGTCCGGGAAGGTGTCGTCGCGCACATCGAATTCGGTGATGTAGATATCGATCTTGCGTTCGGCCAGCGCGTGCACGAATTCCAGAAAGCGCTGCGGATCGTGCGGGTAGCGCGGCTGCAGATGGCCTTGCAGGCCGACGGCGTCCAACCGCACACCCGCATGCTGCAATTCATCGACGAGACGCAGCATACCCGCGCGCGATGTGCGGCCGACGTCATCGTCGCGCTCGGTCTGCGCCTCGTTGAGCACGAATTTCGTGGTCTTATCGACCTGACCTGCGCGTTCGAAGGCACGTTTGATGTAGTCGGTGCCGAATGCGTCGTACCACGGCCCGAGCCTGTAACCGCCGGGCGCCTTGTGACCCGGCCAGAACGGCTCGTTGACGATATCCCACGAATGCAGCTTGCCTGCGTAACGACCGACCACCTGTTCGATATAACTGTCGAAAAATTTCCGACGTTCATCGACGCTCATCGCCTTGATCCATGGCGGCACCCAGTCGTTCCAGATCAGACAGTGGCCGCGCATGGGAATTCGATGACCGGCACAAAACTGTAGCAATCGATCGCCGGCGTCGAAGCGCAACGCGCCTGCCTGCGGGGCAATGCTGCCCATCTTCAGTGCAACATCCGTCGTGATGATTCGCGTCTGACTTGTGTAGAGCTGGCGATAGCCGACATCCTTATCGATGACGGGACCAGCAGCCGCACCGAACAGAAACCCATTTTTCGCCGCAATCGATCCCAGACTCGTGACTTCGGTCTGCGTTTGGCGTGCGGCATTCGCTTCGCGATGCATAGCGAGCGTCGCGCCTGCGATCACTGCTAACGACTTTCTCCTTGAGCACTCGAACATAATCGCTCTCCACATTGAGATTCGAACCGGCAGGTCGCGTCTGCCATCTCGCAACCGCACTGCCATCGTTGCGTCGCAATAGTTCGTTTTCATGTCCGCCATGTCGAGGACGGCATCTTTCTGCTGGCGAGCAGCACTGCTTCAACGATGAGCAGATGTTGTGCAAGCGGAAGCACTCGACAACATCAGGGGACCGACATGGCAGACGCGCCGCTATCAGATCAGCACAACGACATTGCAGCAGGTTCGGCAGGTCATCTGAACGTCGATGGCGTGACCATCAATGTCGCCTCACTCTCGGAAGCGGTGACGTCGATCGTCGTTGCCGCCGAGCAAGGTGAATCGTTCAGCGTCTGCACGCTCAATCTCGACCATGTCGTGCAGTTGCAGCAGAAGCCGGATTTCCGCGCCGCCTATCGCCGCGCGCGCTTCGTCACTGCGGACGGCTTTCCGATCGTCGTGCTGAGCCGCCTGCTCGGCGTTCCCATTGCGCGCACCACCGGCGCTGATCTCGTCGAACCGCTGTGCGAAGCTGCCGGCGCCAAAGGTCTGCCGATCTTCCTGTTCGGCTCCGATGATGCCACGCTGGAGAGTTCGGCAGCCGAACTGATGCGCCGATATCCCGGCCTCGAGGTCGCGGGAACGTTTGCACCAGGCCGCAACTTCGACGCCTATTCCGCAGAGGCCGATGAGGCGATCGCGCGTATTCGCGCATCCGGCGCAAAGCTGTGCTTTCTCGCGCTCGGCGCGCCAAAGCAGGAGGTTTTCGCCGCGCGCTGCCTCGACGAACTGAACGGCACCGGCTTTCTCTGCATCGGCGCGTCACTCGATTTCATTGCCGGCACCCAGATCCGCGCGCCGAAATTCGCGCAGAAAACCGGAATGGAATGGGCGTGGCGCATGCTCAACGATCCCGGCCGGCTCGGCCCGCGCTATGCGCGTTGCGCCGCCGCGGTGCCGCGCCTGCTCGCCAGCACGTTGCCGCAGATCCTCATCGCCCGCACGCGCTTCTTGACCTCGCCTCGCACAAGGAAAGCCGCATGACGTCCACGCTGACCCTCGGCCTGCGCGCCCGCAATGCAGCTCCGCCTCGCCAGCGCTATCAGATCTGCCTGATCCATCCGTTCGATCCGCGCGGACAGAAGGTCGGCGGCCTCGAGACCTATATTCGCGACTTCATCACGTTTCATCCCGCCGACACCGATCTGCTGTTCGTTGGCGTCGATTCCGTTGGCGATCTCAAGCTCGGCGAAGTCCGCCGGCTGACGTTCCGCGGCCGTGATTTCGATTTCATGCCGATTCTGCATTATAGCGACCAGCAGGCGCGCGAAGCGGCCAGGACGATCCGTTCGTCGCTGACTGGGCAATTCTTCTCGGCGCTGCTGCGCCATTTCATTCCGGTGGCGCGGCTGATCAAGCAACGCGGCTGCACGATCGATCTGCGACGCGTCGAATTTTCCTGGCTGCCGACGCTGCTGCGCCGCCCCTATGTGCAGATGCTGCATGGCGAGGGCGCGCCCAAGCTGCAGATGGATTCGCTGCTGAAGAAGTACTCGTTCGTGCATAATTTCGGCGAGCGCTTTGCGGTATCGACCTGCGCGCACTTTCTCTGCGTCAACCCGTTCATCACCGAACGTCTGCAGAAAACCTATCCCTCGAAGCGCGGCAAGATCGATACGCTGTGGACCTGGGTCAATACGGATATTTTCAAGCCGCAGCCGTTTGCCGACACCACCGATCCGTTTCGCGTGATCTTTGCCGGCCGGCTCGACGAGTTCAAGGATCCGCCCTTGATGTTCCGCACCATCGCCCGGCTGCGTGACAAGCTGCAGCAACAGCACAATGGCCAACTCGAGTTTCACTATATCGGCACCAGCGATCCGCATCGCTTTCCCGAATTCGCTGCGATCGAGGACATCACCGTCCGCCATGGGTTCAAGGATGCGCTCGGCATGGCATCGACATTGGCCAGCGCGCATGCGGGTATCCTGACATCGGAGTTCGAAGGCATGCCGCGTTGCGTGCTGGAAACATTGGCCGTCGGGCGCCCCACCGTCGCCGTTCATCTGCCGCAGCTGGAATCCGTGATACATGACGGCCATAGCGGCTACCTCGTTCCGCGCAGCAATTCGCGCGATGAGATGGCGGAAGCACTCGCCGATCGCTTCGTCGATATTCGTAATGCGATTGCGGCTCGTACCCTCGATCCCGAGCAGGTGGCAGAGTCCATCGCGAACTTCACGCCGGCGACCCAGCTGGCGCGGGTCTACACCTATCATCAGCAGATCCAGGACGCCGGTGGTCTGACGCCGTCCCGCGCATAGTGAGGCCGGAATCGCAGACGTGAATATCCTCTTGCTGACCAGCGAATATGCGCCGATGCGCGGCGGCATCGGCACTTATGCGCGGGAGATCGCCGAAGCGGCGACACAGCTCGGCGCCCATGTGACGCTGGTCGCGCCGGACTATGGCGAGGACACATCGCAAGCCGACCGCCTGTCGCCGTTTGCCGTTCATCGGTTCCGCGGCGGACTGCATTCGGCGCGCGATCTGCCTGGCAAGATCAGGCTCGCGCGCCGCTGGGTCAAGGCAGCTCCGTTCGATGTGGTCCATGCCGCGGATTGGCCATTCTTCATTCCGGTCGCCCTCGCGCGGCATCTCACACCCGCACGCCTGCTGATGACCGTGCACGGAACCGAGATCAACGAAACGCAGACGCCCCTGAAGCGGCTGGCGATCCGCGGCAGCGGCACGTTCGGCCCGCGCACCGTCATCGCCGCCAACAGCCGCTTCACCCGCGATCTATTCCGCGACAAGTTCGACGTCAATCCCCACCGCGTCCATGCGATCCGCCTCGGCGTGTCGGAATTCTGGTCAGGCCCGCGCTTGGAGCGTGCTGCCGTGCGCATGCAGCGCGAGATTGCGCCCGATCGCATCGTCATGGTCACTGTCGCCCGCATTACGCGCCGCAAGGGCCATCATCTGACGCTGCAGGCGCTGGCACGATTGCCCGACGGAGGGCGAGCGGGATTATGTCGATGAGATTCGGCGCGCGATAGACGACGCAGATTGCGACGTCCGCCTGCTTGGCGCGCTCAGCAACGTTGATATCCGCGATCTCTACGGTGCCGCCGATTTCTTCTGTCTCACCGGGGTGCCGGAATCGTCCGGCCGCGTCGAAGGCTTCGGCCTGGTTTATCTCGAAGCTGGCGCCGGCGGTCTGCCGAGCATCGCCAGCGATATCGGCGGCGTTCCCGACGCCGTGTTGGCTGGCGACTCGGGTTTGCTGGTGCAGCCCCGTATCGACATGATCGCAGGCGTGATCGCGCAGATCGCAACGGACGACGACTTGCGAGCGCGCCTTGCGGCCGGCGCCCGCGCGCATGCGCGCGAACTCTCTTGGATGCGTTGTGCCGCCGAAACCTATGGCCTGCCGCTGGCGCCGTCATCCGCGCACATCGATGCGATGTCCGCATGAGAACATTTGTCCTGGCGCTGACATTGACGATTGCCGGCACTGCGGCGCAAGCCAGCAGCTGCAACAAAAGCCGCGAATATCTGCTCGGCGGCCTCGTCGGCGATCTGCAGATGACGCCGCAAACCTATGACGGACTGTTCAGGGTCTGCGAAACCACGGCGACCATGCCGAACGTCGAGGATGCCTTCATCCTCAAGGATGGCGGCATCGGCGTGATCGCGAAGCGCGACACCATCCCGGCCACTGCCGCGACGCTGGCGCGCTTCTGCGACGCCAATCCGCGCGCCACGCTTCGCTTCATTTCCAAGAAAGATCTGCTGCTGGCGAAATCGATGTCGAAGATCGTCAGCCTGTCATCGACAGGCGCGACCTCCTGCAAGAAGATCAAGGGTCTGACGTAGCGATATGCCCGCGCGATGCTGTCGCATCAGACGATCAGTACGTCATGCGACGTCAATGGCTCCACCACGCCCTTCAGCGTGATCGACGCATCATGGCCGAGATCGATCACGGTGTTCTGCCCGATCACATGGACAGAGAGCTGCGACAAATCCGTGGCGATGGAGGATGCAATCTGGATGACATCGTGATCCCCGCCTGGCCCCACATGAAAATTGTTGATCACGTCATGGCCGCCGGCCTGCTTGAAGACGAATGTATCGCCGCCAGCGCTGTTCATGATGTCGTTGCCGCTGGACGAGGTCAGCGTGACGTCCGATTTGTAGGCCGACATCGTGTGTGAGCCATCTTTGTTGTCGAACACCGAGGCCAGACGCTGCCCCGATGCATCCAGCACGTCGTGCCGTGCGACATAGGCTTGATCGGTGACCGCGAATGTATCGACGGTCTTGCTGCCATCGACGCCACGCGTGATGACGCAGGTGAGCGCACCATCGATGGCGTAGCTCGATTGCACATAGGCGCCGTCGGCCTGCGTGATTGTCTGGACTTTCAGATGACCGGCATCGTCATAGTGCGTCAGTGTTTTGACGCGTGCGTCGTCCACAGCCTGCGTCAGCGCGAGTGATCCGTCCTTGTGGAACTGCTCGATCAGCACACTCTTGCCGGCCGCGTCGCGCACGATGTGCTCCGTGGTGTAGACCTTGCCGACGATGTCATAGGTCGTGGTGTCGCGCATGCCGTCCGCGCTGCGGATGGTCTGGCTGGATACGTCGCCATCTGGCTTGAAGACGGTCTGCACGAAAGATCCGTCCGCTTTGTTCACCGTCTGCTGCGACAGATGGCCCGCCGCATCATACTGGTTGAAGGTCTTGGTGCCGGTCGCGTCCACGGTCTGCTTCATCGAAAGCGTGCCGTCGCTATGGAAGCCTTCGATCAGCACGCTCTTGCCGGTCGCGTCGGTCACCGTGTGGCGTGCCGTATAATCCTGGCCCGTGACACCATAGTCGCGGATATCGCGCGTGCCATCCGCGCTGCGGATGGTGACATTGGTCTGCGAGCCGTCGGAGTTGAATGCGAATTGTTGGAATGAACCGTCTGCAAAGCTATTGAGCAGCTTGATCAGATGACCGTCCTGGTCATAGTCGCTGCGCGCGACCAAACCGTCGCCATTCACCTGCTGGCGGAAGGCGAGATCGCCGTCGCCATCAAAACGCTCGACCAGCTGCGTCTTGCCACCTGCAGAAATGACGCTGTGTTCCGAGACGTAATTCTTGCCTGCAATATCGCGCGTGTAGATTTCGCGAGAGCCATCGGCATGACGAAACGTCTCGCTGGTTACGTAGGCGCCGTTCGAGGCCAGCGCCTGGTATTGCGCGCCCTTGGCGAGTGCCGACTGATCGGCCGTGAATCCCGCGGTTCCGATCGTGGCATCCGCGAATCGAAAATACTCCACATTGGTGACGCGATCGGTACCATCGCGTGCGGCGACGCTGTCGGTCACCACGAGCTGGCCATTGACGAAAGCGATCGTATAATCCGCTGCCTTGCCGGAAAACACTGCCGTATCGATGCCGTCGCCGCCATCGATCACGTCATTGCCTATGCCACCGATGATGGTGTCATTACCGGCGCCGCTATGGATGACGTCGTTGTCGCTGTTGGCGCCGTAGAACCAGTCCTGATGCGCGGACGCATCGACATGGATGCTGCGCACATAGAGATCGAACGATCCGGGCGCGCTGGCATTGGTGACATCCTGCGGCGCGACTGCGACACCATTGATGACGATGTCCTTGAAATGCAGCGCGCGACCCGGCGCCGAATTCATCAGTGCAATGTCGAGGCTCGTGATCTGATCGGGATTGGCGAAGGTGATCGTATAGGTCTGATAGCCCGCCGGATCGGTCGCAGGCCTGAATTCGAGTGCAGCGGTGACCGGCTGTCCGTTGACCAGCACTTGCGCCTGCGCATTGCTGCCCGCAGCTGCCGTGCCATAACCTGTGAGCGTGATCGTCGTGGTTGCGAGCTTGGCCTGCGTCGATGGACCACCGA
The DNA here is from genome assembly GCA_026400425.1 of Hyphomicrobiales bacterium. Classification (GTDB taxonomy): domain Bacteria; phylum Pseudomonadota; class Alphaproteobacteria; order Rhizobiales; family Xanthobacteraceae; genus Tardiphaga. The sequence goes on from JAPLPC010000210.1 coordinate 9,445, forward strand.
TGATGACGTCGTCGCCGTCGCCGCCGCGGATGACGTCGTTGCCGAGCCCGGCATCGATGGTGTGATTGCCGCGACCGAGATCGATCACATCGCCGATGGCCGATCCGGTGACGTCGAGATCAAGCGACGCGCCGTTGCCGTGAAAATATTGCGAGACGATCGCTTCTGCGGGCTTGCCCATCGGCGAATAGCCGGTCTCGTTATATTTGCCGCTGAGATCCCATTGCCAGAGTTCGACGCCCTTCATCCAGCTGCCGCCATGCGCGCTCCAGACCTGAAAGAAGGCGTTGTAGGCATCAGCCTGTTCGGCCACATCGGGCGGCGCATTGGTGACCCAGGAACCCGGCTGCTTCGCCGTGCCATCCATGCTGCGGAAGCCGGCCTCGGTCATCAGCACCTGTTTGCCATAGGTCTCCGACAGCGAATGCAGAAAATCCACCGGCGACTTGTGATCGAAGGCTGCCGCATAATACGGATTGTACGGCACCTCGGTCCAGGCATGGATCATCTCCTGCACCGTCGGCGTCGTGCTGGACGTCAGCGGCGGATAGGTGTTGACGCCGATGATGTCGAGCTGGTCCCAGAAGCTGACATGCAATGCTTCGTCGGTCGCGGCCGAATAGGTCAGCTCGCCGTGATAAACCTGGCGCACCGAGGAGATGATGTCGCTCCAATAGGCGCGATAGGCGCTGCCACTCAAGCCGCTCATCTCGTTGCCGATGACGAATGTATCGACGCCGCCCTGTTGTGCGACTCCGGCAAGACGCACGATCTCGGCTTTGTAGGATGCGAAGAAGGCGCCGATATCCGTCGGCGACAATTTGGCGGAACCGGATCCGTCGAGCGGCGAGATCGCCGCCTTGAAGACGACCGACAATCCCGCTGCATCAGCGGCCTTGAAACCCGCCAACAGACTCGCATCGCTTTCCGTCTTGCCGGCATGCGCGAAGACGTCGCTGGTGGATTTCGTATCGGTCCAGATGCGCGCCGTGAGGCTCACCGAATTGGAACCGAGCGCGGCGATCTGCTGGAACGACTGCGCTGCCGATGCGCTGGCGAATTGTCCGTTCCACTCCGACAATGCGCCGAAGCCCTGCACTTCAAAAAGATTGGCCACTCGTGATCTCCGCTGTTGGCGGACGATCACCGCAATCCATTAACGGCAACCTTCAACGATTGCTGCAATGGTTGATGAAACGTAGTTTTGCAATGCGAGTTTGTCGCCTGCGCGACGTAACGATGTGGAGTTCCTGCATAGGAACAATCGACTGATCCGATGACGTCGTTTGTCATCGTTTCATCAATCCGTGAGGTCTTCGATCCAGCCGCAAAGCTGCCGTTGATCTCACGCGGACGCGACGGTCGATCTCGATCTTTCATTCCGATAATCGCGATCAGCACAGCATCACGATGCACGACGCGTTCGTTGCGTGAGCGACCGTCGCTTTCCACGCACGCC
>JAPLPC010000186.1 GCA_026400425.1 Hyphomicrobiales bacterium
ACCCTCACCACCTGGAATATCAATTCCGTCCGCCTGCGCATCGAACTCGTCGCTGATTTCCTCACCGCGCATCAGCCCGACGTGCTGTGCCTGCAGGAGACCAAATGCCCCGACGATGCGTTTCCGCTGAAGCGTTTCAAGCAGCTCGGCTACCACCACGTCGCGCTGAACGGCCAGAAGGGCTACCACGGCGTCGCCATCGTCTCGAAGCTGCCGTTCGAGTCCAGCGACATCCGCGTGTTCTGCGACAAGCTGGATTCACGCCACATCTCGGTGAGCTTCGGTGCGCAAGCCGGGCTCGCCACACCGCTGATCGTGCATGACTTCTACGTCCCCGCGGGCGGCGACATTCCAGATCCCGAGGCCAATCCGAAATTCGCCCACAAGCTGTCGTTCCTCGACGAGATGAAGAGCTGCGAGCTGCTGCATCCGCGCGGCGATGCCAGGCACATCCTGGTCGGCGATCTCAACGTGGCGCCGCACGAGAACGACGTGTGGTCGCATAAGCAGATGCTGAAGATCGTGTCGCACACGCCGATCGAATGCGACAAGCTGCTGGCGGTGCAGAGCGAAGGCAACTGGATCGACGTTGCGCGCGAGCGCATTCCGCTGTCGGAGAAGATCTACACCTGGTGGAGCTATCGCGCCGCCGACTGGGCCGCCTCGAATCGCGGCCGCCGGCTGGATCACATCTGGGTCTCCAGCGCGCTGAAGGATGCCGTCCACGACTATCAAGTGCTGCGCGACGCCCGCGGCTGGCAACGCCCGTCGGACCATGTGCCGGTGACAGTGGTGCTGGATGTGTAGTTGCGAAGCGCATCGCCGTCATGTCCCCTCTCCCGCTTTTGCGGGTGAGGATCAGGGTGGGGGAAGCCCCACGTGACGTCGGAGCTTGTTGCTGCCCCCACCCCGGCCCTCCCCGCAAGCGGGAGAGGGGAAGTGGAGTTCTTGATTGCGCCCCTTACCCGAGCTTCGCTTTCACCGCCATGAAATCGCTGGCGAGTTCGTTCATGCGCGTGGCCATGTCGTTGCGCAGGCGGACGGCGGCGTCGGGGTCGCTGTCGAGCACGCGCTGGAACAGGATGCGGGTGATCCGGATCACGCTGGAATATTCCGCGGCCACCGCCGTGGCGCGACGCGGCATCGCCACCAGCAATGATAGTTCGCCGATCAGCGCGCCACGCTCGGCGGTCATCTCAAAGCCGCTGCCGTCGTCGACGCTGATGATAAACGCGCCCGACTGAACCACATAGCCGCAATCGGCCAGCTCATCTTCGCGAAACAGAACCGAGCCGCGGGAAAAATCCTGCTGCTCGGAGCCGATGGCGATGACGCGCAAAGCGTCCCTCCCGAGCAAGCGTAGGGTCGGGACGCGCTCAAGCAATGCGACGTCATCATCAATCGACATGAAGACAATCGTTCAGGACAACTGCGTGGGGTGGATCCGCACGACATGGCAGGCAACGAACGGCGAATCGGTTCCCTGTTCGTATCACGGCACCAACTTGTAGCCACCGGCTTCGGTCACCAGGATTTCCGGATTGGCCGCATCGGTCTCGATCTTCTGGCGCAGCCGGTAGATATGCGTTTCCAGCGTGTGGGTGGTGACGCCGGAATTATAACCCCAGACTTCCTGCAGCAAAGTTTCGCGCGACACCGCCATCTGGCCGGCGCGATACAGGAAACGCAGGATCGCGGTTTCCTTCTCGGTCAGCCGCACCTTCTTGGCATTGGCACCCGCCAGCATTTTCGAACCCGGACGAAAGCTGTAGGGGCCGACGGTGAATACCGCATCCTCGCTCGCTTCGTGCTGACGCAGCTGCGCACGAATGCGCGCCAGCAGCACCGCAAACCGGAACGGCTTGGCGACGTAATCATTGGCACCGGATTCGAGGCCCAGAATGGTATCGCTGTCGGTGTCATGCCCGGTCAGCATGATGATCGGCGCCTTGAAGCCGCCCTTGCGCAGGCTGCGCACCACTTCACGGCCGTCGGTATCGGGCAGTCCGACATCCATCAGCACCAGATCGGGCGAATTCGCTTTCGCAGCACTCGCGCCCTTGGCGCCGGTATCCACGGCGGAGGCTTCGAACTCTTCATGCAGCGACAATTGCTCGACCAGCGCCTCGCGCAAATCAGTGTCGTCATCCACGATCAAGATCTTGCGGGCATTCGGCATTGCGACAATCCTTTGGACGGCTGCTGCGGCTTCGGTGGTCTGAAACGCGATGATGGGGTGGAGATCACCACGGTTTAGTTAGTCCGCATAGTCTAGCGTAAAAAAACCCAGCATTCTCAATGAATGTGGTTTTGCAGCGCGAAATAGAACATTTGCGGTAAACAGCCAAGGCGATGCGGCGGGATTCGATGGGAAACGTCATTCATTCAGAGACTTATCGAACAAGCTTGCGTGATCGACCGGTGCAGATTGTGGTGGTCCGCGCCGCAGCAGGCAACCCGCAACGGGGGTGGCTTAGCTACGATCACACAACCATACCCGTCGCGCTGGGCCGCGGCGGAATCAAGGCGAACAAGCGCGAAGGCGATGGCGCAACGCCGCAGGGCGTGTTTCATCCGCGCCGGCTGTGGTGGCGAGCCGACCGTCATGTCAGGCCGCGCACGCAGCTGCCGGTGCGCATCATCTCGCCGCACGATGCCTGGTGCGAGGATCCGAACGACCGGCACTACAACAGACCGGTGCGGCTCGATCGCGGCTGCGGCGGCGACCGGTTGACACGCCAGGACCATCTCTACGATTTCATCATCGAGATCGACCAGAACACCCGGCCGCGGATTGCCGGGCGCGGCAGTGCGGTATTCCTGCATCTGGCACGCGACAATTGGGGACCGACGGCCGGCTGCGTGGCGATGCGTCAGGGTGCAATGCTGCGCTTGCTGGCACGGCTGGGGACCGGGACGAAGATCGTGGTGGGGTGAGCTTCTTGTCCCCCTCCCGCCCTTGCGGGGGAGGGGGACACTGGCGACCGCCCTTACCGATGCCCGAAGATCGCCGAACCGACCCGCACATGCGTGGCGCCGAACTGGATGGCGGTGGCGAAATCCGCGCTCATGCCCATCGACAGCTGTGTCAGCCCGTTGCGCGCGGCTATTTTTGCGGTGAGCGCGAAATGCGGCGCCGGCGCTTCGTCGGCCGGGGGGATGCACATCAGGCCGGCGATCGTCAGGCCCCAGTGATCGCGGCAGCGGGCCAGGAAATCGTCCGCATCGGCCGGCGCGATGCCGGCTTTCTGCGGTTCCTCGCCGGTGTTGATCTGCACGAACAGCTGCGGAGATCTGCCTTGCGCGGCAATCTCTTTGGCCAGTGCATCGCAGAGCGACGGGCGATCGACGGAATGGATGGCATCGAACAGAGCGACCGCTTCCCTGGCCTTGTTGGACTGCAGCGGCCCGATCAGATGCAGCGCAATCGCGGGTTGAGCCGCGATCAGCGCCGGCCACTTGCCTTTCGCCTCCTGAACGCGATTTTCGCCGAACATGCGCTGTCCGGCTGCAATGACAGGCGCGATCGCCGCGGCCTCGAAGGTCTTCGAGACCGCGATCAGATTGACGGAAGTCCGCTCGCGACGGGCCTCTTTGCAGGCGCGGCCGATCTCCGCCTCGACCACAGCGAGACCGGCGGCTGCCGATGAAGAAGATGTTAACGGCAAGTGATCATGCACGGAATTTTTCTCAACCAAGACGCGAACTTTCGTGGGGACAGATGCAATTTGAAGGTCCGGCGAAAGAGTTTGTGAACGCTTTCAGGTACGTATGTCCGGCGGGGACTGAGGGATCCGAAGATGTCACGCATCGGTATCAATCGCAATAAAGCCAGACTGAAGAGCGCCCTCGGCATCCGCGCCCGTCTGGTGCTTTTTGCGTTGATCTTGGTCGGGCCATTGATGGCCGAACGCATCCGATCGCTGCATCATGACCGTGCCCGGCAGATCGCCGCCGCATCCCGCGAGTTTGCCGGCATTGCCCGCCATAGCGCCGATGCGCAGCGCGAAGTGTTCGCCTCGATCGAAGCGGTACTGAAATCCTCCGCCTATATCCATACCAGCGCGGCCCAGGTGCAGCGCAGTTGCGCCATCATGCGCGCCAGCCTGCGCGGCAACATGCCGTGGCTGCGCAGCCTCACGGTCGCCGGCGTCGATGGCGTGGCGCGCTGCTCGACCTGGCCCGAGATCGTGGACAACCAGTTCAATTTCGGCGACCGGCCGTATTTCAAGCAGGCCGTCGCCAGCGGCGAATTCACCGTCAGCGATTATGTGTTCAGCCGCCTCACCAATCTGCCGACGGTGATGGCCGCCTATCTCGCGCCCGGCGAAACCCGCGCCGACGATGCGGTGATTCTGGCCGCCATCAATCTCGACTGGATGTCGAAGCTGATGAGCAATCTCGGCGACAGGCCCGGCGTCACCGCGCTGCTGGTCGATCATGCCGGCACGGTGCTGGCCGCGCCGGCGAACAATGCCGCTGCGGTCGGCCGGCCGATGGAGGATCTGTCGCTGCTGCCGCTGATCGCTGCCAAGATGCGCAATTCGCAGCGCGAGTCAGGTTCGCTGTCCTTTGTCGGCGATGACGGCATGCGCCGCGCCGTGTCGGTCGCCACCATCCCCGGCACCAGCGCGCAGTTGATCGTCAGTATCGACGAGGCCGAAGTGACGTCGAACGCCGATCACAATATCCGTACCGCCTATATCCAGCTGGCCATCGTCTGCCTGTTCGCGCTGCTCGGCGCGCTGGTGGTGGCGGAGCGCATGATCATCAAGCCGATCCGGGCGATCTCCACCATGGCCAAGCGCTTCGGTCGCGGCGACTGGTCGGCCCGCATGCCGCGCAATTCGCTGCCGGCGGAATTCGTGCCGCTCGCCCGCGCCTTTTACGGCATGGCGGCGCAGCTGCGCGGCCGCGAGCGCGAGCTGCGCGCCAGCAACGAGCAGCTTACGGTGCTGGCCTCGGTGGACATGCTGTCCGGCCTCGCCAACCGCCGTGGATTCCAGAGCCGGCTCGATTTCGAATGGTTGCGCGCCCAGCAATCCGGCGACCATCTGGCGCTGCTGATGATCGACGTCGATCACTTCAAGCTGTTCAACGACAGTTATGGCCATCCCGAAGGCGACGCCTGCCTGGCCCGAATCGGCGCCGAATTGTCGGCGCTCGCCGATCGGGTGTCCGGGTTCGCCGGCCGCTATGGCGGCGAGGAATTCTGCCTGCTGCTGCCGGCCACCGACAGCGCGCGCGGCAGCCAGATCGGCGAAATGGTCCGCACGGCGATTGCGAGCCTGCAGGTGCCGCACGCCACCAGCGCCCACCAGCGCGTCACCGTCAGCGTCGGCGTCGCCGCGGCGGCGCCCAAGCATCTGGAAACCCTCCGTGACCTGCTCGAAGCCGCCGACGCCGCGCTCTACGCCGCCAAACGACGCGGCCGCAATGCCGTGGTCGAGCATGGCTTCGTGCGCGACTATGACACGGCGGTGTCGCTGAGCGCGTGATTGAGAGGCATCGTCCATCATGTCCCCTCTCCCGCCCTTCGCGGGG
>JAPLPC010000260.1 GCA_026400425.1 Hyphomicrobiales bacterium
CGGTTCCTCGGCGAAATGGCGCTGGAAGTTGAGCAGCGCCTCGCGCACCCGGGGAAACGCCGAGACGATCGATGCGGCGTCGCCGGATTGCTGGGTTTTGAGCAGGGGATTGCCGAAATGCTCGGGATCGAGGCTTTCGGCGGCATGCACCGCCTCGATCTCGTTATGGAGATCGATGCCCCGCGACAGCAGCGCAAAGCCGACCGCACGATACAGCACGCCGGTATCGAGATGACGGTAGCCGTAATGCCTGGCCAGGCGCTTGCCCAGCGTGCCTTTTCCAGATGCGGCGGGTCCGTCGATAGCGATGATCATATGCGGGCAGTACCTATGAGATTTATTTGTAACGCTGCTTCAAGCAAAATCCGCGCCCAGGCGGCGCATCATGGGGATGAAATCGGGGAAGCTGGTGGCGATGAAGGTGGTATCGTCGATGGTCACCGGTGCATCCGAGGCGCAGCCCATCACCAGCGCCGACATCGCGATCCGATGATCCATGTGGGTGGCGACGGTACCGCCGCCGGGGACGCGGCCGGTGCCGTGGACGATGAGGTCGTCGCCGATGATCTCGACCTTGACGCCATTGACGCGGATCATCGCGGCGGTGGCTTCGAGGCGGTCGGATTCCTTGACCCGCAGCTCCTGCAACCCGCGCATGATCGTGGTGCCCTCGGCAAAGCTCGCAGCCACCGCCAGCACCAGATATTCGTCGATCATCGAGGGCGCACGCTCCGGCGGCACTTCGACGCCCTTGAGCTTCGACGCCTTGATGTGGAACCTGGCCATCGGCTCGCCGGCATCGCCGCGGATATCACTTTCCTCGATCGAGGCGCCCATCTCGCGCAGCGTCGTGAACAGGCCGGTGCGCAGCGGATTGGTCATCACATCGGTCAGTTCGATCTCAGAGCCCGGCGTGATCAGCGCTGCCACCATCGGAAACGCTGCGGAGGATGGATCGGCGGGCACCACGACATCGGCGCCTTTCAGTTCCGGCTGCCCCGTGAGGGTGATCCGGCGGCCATGGGCGCCTTCATTCTCGGAGACGATTTCTGCGCCAAAATGCTTGAGCATCAGCTCGGTATGATCGCGGCTGGCCTCGGACTCGATCACCGTGGTGGTGCCCGGCGCCGACAGGCCGGCCAGCAACACCGCCGACTTGATCTGCGCTGACGCCACCGGCGTTCGATAGACGATCGGCAGTGGATCGCGTGCGCCTTTCAGCGTCAGCGGCAACCGGCCGCCGTCTTCGCTGGCGGTGACCTTCGCGCCCATCAGCTCCAGGGGATCGACGATGCGGCGCATCGGGCGGCTACGCAGCGAGGCGTCGCCGTCGAAGGTCGCCTCGATCGGGCAACCGGCGACGGCGCCCATCACCAGACGGCAACCGGTGCCGGAATTGCCGAAATCCAGCGGCGCTTTCGGCTGGGCGAAGCCGGCCACGCCTACCCCATTGACCTTCCAAGCGAAATCCCCGGTACGCTCGACCTTGGCGCCGAGCGCCTGCATCGATTTGGCGGTGTTCAGCACGTCCTCGCCTTCGAGCAGACCCGTAATCCGGGTTTCCCCGACCGCCAGCGCGCCGAGAATGAGGGCACGGTGCGAGATCGACTTGTCGCCGGGCACGCGCGCGTTGCCGCGCAGGGCGCCGCTTCTGCGCGCGGTGAGAGGAATCGGCTGGGCGGCAGATGGATCTGGATGGCTCAAAACAGTGTTTCCTTGCAGCGCGGCTCGTAGCATATGGGCGTCGGCGCGTCACGCGCCCGTCATTCGCATGCAAAGCGCTATTGACAGGAGCGTCTCAACTAGCCAAGTGAAGCACCGTTTTTCAAGAAATCCCCAGGACACCTGCACGTGGCCAAATCCGACCTCGGAACCAAACGCATTTGCCCGACCACGGGCAAGAAGTTTTACGACCTCAACAAGACGCCGGTGATTTCGCCTTATACCGGTGAGGTGGTGCCGATCGCTCCGGTTGCGCCGAGCCGTGGCCGCGCTGCCGAGCGCGCCGCGTCGCCCGCGAATGCGACCGACGAGAGCGAGACCAACGAGAGCGAGGAATTGGTGTCCCTCGAGGAGGCCGATGCCGAAGAGAACACCGGCAAGAAGGCCGCCGTCCTGGAATCCGAAGACGACATCGAGACCGACGATACGATCGACGACGATGACGATTCGACCTTCATCGCCGACGAGGAAGAAGGCGACGACGACGTCACCGATATCATCGGCGATCGAACCGGCGACGAAGAAAGTTAAATGACGAGAGTCTGACAAGACTCTTGTGATCGACCCGAACATGTGGTTTGGGTTTGCCGCGCGACGCCCACCCAGGCCGTCGCGCTTTTAGGGCCCATAGCTCAGTTGGGAGAGCGCTTGCATGGCATGCAAGAGGTCGGCGGTTCGATCCCGCCTGGCTCCAC
>JAPLPC010000610.1 GCA_026400425.1 Hyphomicrobiales bacterium
CTGCAAAGGTGCAGGGTTGGCTGGTAGCGTAATTAATCTCAAATCTGGCATTCGGTTCTGCCGGCACCTGGCCGCAAGTCCTCAAACGCATGGGAGGCAAGCTGATCACCCATCAACTTGTACAGCATTGGGAAACGGACCCGATCACCTTGATCCCAGATGGATAGACGGACCTTTTCTGATCTGGGCCGAATTGCGCAACTCCTGTCCCGCTGTGCTTGAGAAGGGCTTTCAGCGTGGATACTTATCGTTGAAGGCTGTCCGTATAAGCTCGATCAAGATCCCAGCTTTTTATCGCAACCCGATCTCCCGAGCCACTTGAAACGCCCGCCATTAGTAAACCCTGCTTTCTAACTTTAACTGCATCTAAAATCACACGCACTTCGCATGATGTCGCCGCTCTTATACTCAGGACCTAACAGGCACGAGAGTTTCCGAAGCACGATAAAATCTTAGAGGCCTTAGAAAGATCGACTTAGCCTATACGGGACTTGACCGGCGTCGAGGATAGCATCATAGTTTCGAACACGTGTTAGAAACTTTGCAAAACGCATGGTTCTGAACGACGTGTTGGTGCAGGCGTTGCCTGCAATCGAAGTGCTTTATGTCTGGGGTCACAACCGATCCGCCTCCTGCAAGCCGAGCGTAGGCGTAAAGCCGTTCTCTGGTGGGGCGACGCTCCTTGCGGGCAAAGTGTGTTAGGCTTTCCTAACAAGCACTGCGCTGATATTCTGGATCAATACTAAGACAAGATCTTGGATAATTACTAAGCTGAGTTCCTAGGTATTGCGAGGGCGAAAATATTGGCTTTAACTATTGCACAGTTGAACGAACGGCTTTCGATCTCACCTTTTCATCAATGGCTAGGATTGCGGATCACCGCCGCTGACTCTCATGAGTTGACGCTGGAAATGCCTTGGCGCCACGAAGTAGTATCTAACCCTCTGCTTTCTTCTGCCCATGGCGGGATATTGGCCGCCTTGATAGATTTGACTGGCTTGTATGCTATTCTTGCCGCTGGAGGAGTAGCGCGTGCAACCATCAACATGCAGGTCGATTTCCATAGGCCTGCTACTCCTGGGCGGCTGCGTTCGATCGGCCGCCCCATAAAGCTGGGGCGTCAACTTAGCGTCGCTGAAACACGCGTTCTTGATGACGAGGGGAAACTTCTCAGCAGCGGTCGAGGAACGTATATTGGCTGATACATTCTCGTCCAATGCAATATTGCAATAGGCGTCGAACGATTTTCATGTGTGACTCCCAAGAGTAGTCCGCAAGCGAATTATAATGCCGTAGAACATTCCTGCTAAGGTCGTCGGCTCCGCTCAATTGTGGTTGTCGGCGTTTGTCATAATTCCTCTGGGCTGCAAATGAGGGCCACATGACTGGACAGACCAACCCGCGATCTGCCGCAACACTGATGCTTGCACGCGACGGCGCTGATGGTATCGAGCTATTTATGGTCGTTCGACACCATGAGATAGAATTTGCTTCTGGGGCTTTAGTTTTTCCTGGAGGCGCCGTTAATCAATCTGACGCCGATCCGAGATGGCGCCACCTAGCCGAGGGAGTCGAAGGGCTTACTGATCAGATGCTAGGTCTTATGGCTGCAGCTGCCCGCGAAGCTTTCGAAGAATGCGGCGTGCTTTTCGCTCGCGAGTCTCGAGGGGCCGCGTTGGTTGATGGCGAGCGTGCAGAAACTTTGGGTAATGCATATCGTGAGAAGATTGAAGTTGGTACACTAGGGTTCGCAGACATGATCGAGCGGGAAGGGCTTGTTGCGGCCTTCGATCGGCTCGTGCATTTTGGACACTGGATTACGCCTGCACATATGCCAAAGCGCTTCGATACTTATTTTTTCCTTGCAGAAGCGCCGATGAATCATGTCCTGCAGCACGATGGGCACGAAGCCGTCGACTCCGTATGGATCACCCCACGCCAAGCGCGCATCGACGCCGACGCCAACAGGCGAACGGTGCTGTTTCCTACTCTGCTAAATCTTGAGAAAGTTGATCGTCACCGCACCGTCACGGCCGCCCTTGCGGCCACACAGAACGACAGAATCGTAACAGTTAGGCCAGAAGTATTGACGTCTGCAGACGGCAGGATACTGCGCATCCCATTGGAGGCGGGGTATGGCTCGGCAGAATTTCTAGTTGTCGGAGAGCCAGGTCAGAACGCTCGCATCGTTAGGTTATCGGCCACAGATACCGCGAGAGGTAGCGCTGGTTAGCGCTATTGATAGAGCCGCTAATTCAACACGCGATTGAAAAAGAACGAGGGTGGTAGCGCTCAAAGTTTTGCATCTGTAAAGAAACGGTCGAATGGGCGGGAGTTGGCGTAGCGTCTTGTAGCTTGCATTACCGCTGACAGAAACGATTGGAGGTGCGTAGAGATCAGGCGGACTTGGCCGCTCTTCAACGGCTTTTCGGACCAGCTAATGCAAGCCACCCGTCGTTGCGAATTGTTCAGATTTCTGCGGCTTGTAACGCGACGCTCAGATAAATTGTGGTCGTTAAAAAAGAGAAGAGCGTTTTGATGAGATTTCATCGCCGCACTCTCCTCTCGCTTAGCTCGTATTTCGATGAATTAATTTCTTTTACTTAGCCGCGTCCGATTTAGCGTAGTCGGCTGACTGAATTTTTACCACATTCCAAACCTCGTCTGTGTAGGCCGCAATCCAGTCTGTTTGTGGCACCCACTTGCTGCCGTCCCACATTTCGATACGGGTTTTACCGCCACCGCCGTGATCTTTAGCGCTTACGGTAACCGGAGCGATCATGCCGTTCGCGTCGTAGCCATTGATACTCTCGAGGCCATTTTTGATCTTCTCCGACGTTAACGGCCATCCGTCCTTCTTCAGAGCAAGGCGTGCACCTTCAATTGCAATTGACCAGATTGCGAGGCCCGTATTGTAATAGACATCGTCCAGATTTTTGCGATCGCCGTTGCCTTTACCCTTGTCGTAAAGCTGCTTGATAATCTCCTGCATCAACGGATGGTTCGACCCACCGGCGACGTTTGTTCCACGTTTCATACCCTTCGCCGCAGCAGCACCTATGTTGTTAATATCGACCTCGTTCATCCAATTAACGGCAATGTACTTGTCAAGCGCTATCCCGTTACGCTTCATTGCACGCGATGCGATCACGTGCATATTTGACAGGCTCCAACTAATGATCCAATCAGGTGCAAATCGCCGCATCTGCGTCCAGGCGGAGGCCTGATCGTTGCCCGGCAGCGGATAGGGAAACAGCTGAAGATCAAAACCTTCCTTGGCGGCGAGCGTTTTGATGATGCCAATCGGCTCCTGTCCAAACGGATAGTCCACATAAAGGAACGCAATTTTCACTCCTTTAAGGGTCCCGCCGGATTTCTGTTTGATATACTCGATGTCGTTCGCGGCTTGCCCCCAATAAGTCGGACCGATCGGGAAAACCCATTTGAAGACATCGCCATCCACCGCGTCTCCGCGCCCGACTAGGGATTGGAGTAGTATGTTGCTATCCTTCATGATCCGCGGGAGGACCGCACGAGAAACTGGAGTTGACAGAGTGTCGAACACCATCACACCTTCTCGCTTCAACTTCTCATAACACTCAATGCCGCGCTGCGGCTCGTTGCCATGATCCTGGACAACCATCTCGATTGGATGTCCGTCTAATCCACCTTTACTGTTCACCAGGTCGGCGTAATCCTTCGCAGCCTGAGCCACTTGAGGAGTGACGAAGCTATAGACCTTCGTAAGGTCGTAACACAGGCCAAAACGAATCGGGTCGGCCGCCTTCGCCGAAAGTACGGAGACCGCACTCAAGGCGACACTAGCTGCGATGCACAAAAATTTCATTTGCTTCCTCCGTTTTATTTAGCTTGTTGTACCATTAAGGACAGAGATCAGGTTAGCCAGCGCTTACGGCGCCTGTAATGCTTGATGTCGTGGAAATTTTTCGCTTGCGCTCCACCTAAGTAGAACTCTTGTATATCGGGATTGCTTTTCAGCGCTTGTGCCGTGTCGTGCATCACAATACGGCCGCTCTCGATCAGATATCCATGCGACACGATCTCGAGAGCGGCGATTGCGTTCTGCTCTACCAGCAGTACCGAGAGGCCTTCTTCGCGGTTGATCTGGCTTATAATCTGAAAAATCTCCGCCACCAGAAATGGCGCAAGCCCTAGGCTGGGCTCATCGAGCATCAGCAGCTTTGGCTGCGTCATTAGAGCTCTTCCAATTGCCAACATTTGCTGCTCGCCGCCCGACAGGTAGCCTGCGGCACTGAAACGGCGTTCGTAGAGGCGTGGAAAGTAAGTATAAACTTTATCTTTGTTGCGGATCATATCGTGACGGCTTCGGATCGCTGAAGCTGCAATTAGATTCTCATCTGGAGTGAGATGTTCAAAGACTCGACGGCCTTCGAGCACGTGCGCGATTCCGAGTTCGACCCGCCTTTGAGGCGACAGCGAGCGTAAGTTATGGTCGAGAAACTGAATATCGCCCCGGCGAACTTCACCTCGTTCGGCAACAAGCAATCCGCTGATCGCCTTCAAAGACGTGCTCTTTCCGGCTCCGTTGGCGCCGAGCAACGCCACCATACCACCGTCAGGAACCTCGAGCGAAACGCCCTTAATCGCAAGAGAGACATGGTCGTAGACGACTTCGATATTGTTCAGCGATAGAACTGCGCTCTTCGTTGGCTTTGGGCTCGTTTCAGTCATCATTGCATTATTTCTTCACATAGCCGAATGGCCACACCAAAAGATAATCGCGCACATTTTTGTATATTTTTCCGAGCCCTAAAGGTTCGACAAGCAGAAAACTAATAATCAGAGCCCCATAGAGCGCCTGAGGCAAATGTGCGAGTGCCTCAATGCTTAGCGAAAACCCGAACCGCGCCGCTCCCCACGAGATAACGATGACCATCGCGAGCACCTGGATAGACACGTCGACAGAAAACTGCTCGGGCGTCACGGCATGATAAAATGTGCCGATAAGGATCGCGCCGCTGACGCCTCCTATAAATGAGGAAGTCGAAAAGGCGACTAGCTTGAAATAGAAGCTGTTTACACCGATGACAGCCGCGGCAAAGTCCTTTTCTCGAACCGCAACTAGTGCGCGGCCAAGCGCTGTGCGACGCAGGTTCAACATAAAAAGGGTTACCAAAACGCACCATACAAGCGCCACGTAATACAGTCCGGCGTCGGAGACGATGGGCTGTCCTAAGACGCGAATGTCCGGTGCCTGCAAAGTGGCTTGCGTTCCCCCGCTGATAGCTGGGACATGGGAGATGGTCCAGTCCATGACAAACTGAAGAGCGAGCGTACTCAATGCCAGGTAAAGTCCCTTGACCCTCAAAGCCGCAAAAGCAAAACAGCTGCCTATGACTGCGGCTGACACGCCGCCGATGACGATGGAGAATTCCCACGGAACGCCGAATCGGTTGGCATGCACAGTCGCATAAGCGCCGATCCCCATGATGGCGGCATACCCCAAGTGAAACTGTCCGGCCCAACCGAGAATGAGATTAAGACCAAGCGCGCCGGCGGTCCAGACCAGCCAGGGGAGAAGGTAACTGCTCAGATAAAGTGAACTGAACAGAAAAGGGGCTGCGACACCTAATGCGAGGATCATCGCGATGATCCATCGGTCGGCTGCTACCGGGAATAATGCTCGATCAGCAACGTAGTTTGTATGATATACGCCGGCTTGCCTGAAAAACATCGACTTATATCCTCTCGATGTCGTGTCGGCCAAAAAGGCCATGCGGTCGCAGCATGATAGTGACGATCAGCATCGCTGCATCGACGAGGTCCCGACTGGCGCCACCAAGAAGAGGATCAAGGTAACTGCCGGCGATACCTTCAACGATGCCGAGCAGCAAACCTGCAAGTAGCGCCCCGCCCAGGCTATCCATCCCACCGAGAACAGCGACGGTTACGCCTTTTAAGAGTAAGTGGGCCAGTGATTGATCCACGCCTTGCACCGAAGCCCACAGAACGCCTGCCACTGTCGCTACAACCGATGCCATCGCCCAAGACAAAGCAACGCCGCGCTCAACAGAGATACCCACTGACCAAGCTGCAGTGTAGTCATCGGAAATTGCGCGTAATACTACGCCCATCCGCGTTCGAAAAAATAACGCAAATAAACCGAATATCACGATGGCAACCGCCGCACCGGCTGCGTAGGCGCGGTTGATCAGCAGCGCTCCCAGGAAAAGCGGGTCGTCGCTGATGCCGATTGGCATAGGACGTCCGGTGGCTCCCCAAATGGTAAGTGAACCGGCGCGAAGAAGGATTTCCAGGCCTAGTGTCATCATAAGGATCATGATAATCGGCCGCCCGGCGAGTCGACGTAATGCAATTCGTTCAATGGCGATCCCGATTCCGAACATCGAGAGTGTTGCCAGAACAATCGCAAGCCAAATTGGTGCGCCAAATCGACTTGAATAGGCGAGAACAATGTAGGCACCCAGCATCGTCATAGAGCCCTGAGCAAGATTCGGCACCGATGATGACTTGTAGATCAGCACGATACCCATCGCGACCAGCGAGTACATAAGGCCGATCAGACTTCCGTTTATCCCGGTCTCAGCCAGTAACGCCCAGTCCATCTTCACGCCTCCTGCACCGAAAGAGTGCGCTCGATTACGCTAACCTCGCCAGATTCATAAGCGACTTGCGCTCTCATCAATACGCTGCTCTTTCGATCATAGATTGCGTCGATGATTGGCTTGTATCGCTCCTCAACGACGTTGCGCCGGATCTTGCGGGTTCTCGTTACTTCACCGTCGTCTGGATCAAATTCCTTGTGAAGGCAAACGAAGTGCCGGAGCTGAAGTTTTTCCAACAACGTGCTATTGACGTGACGGACGGCCGAAGTGATTAGCTCGATCACCTGCGGATTCTGCGATAAGTCCGCGTATGACATGTATGAAATTCCTCGCAGCTCGGCCCAGAGCCCGACGGCGTCTTTGTCAATACAGATAAGAGCCGCCAGCGTATGGCGACCACGCCCGAGAACCGCAGCATCCTTGATGTACGGACTGAACTTTAGGCGGTTCTCTATATAATTCGGGATGTACCGCTCGCCCTCAGCGGTGTGGACGACATCGGACAACCGCCCCAAAACGACGAGATGCCCATCCGGCTCCAAATAACCAGCATCGCCGGTATGGAGCCAACCATCTTCCAGGCTGTCGCGGGTTGCTTGTTCTTGCTTATAGTAACCGAAGCGGACGTCCGACGGTGTGCAGCCGAACTTCATCGATGCCTTGGATAGCGTTGTAGGCACTGCTTTCTGTCTGGCCGTAAAGCTGCCGTAGCTTTATTCCCAGTGCGCGGTAGAATACGAACGTATCCTCCCCCATCGCTTCGCCGCCAGTGAAGGCGCCGCGCAGACGGGTCAACCCGAATTGGTCTTTGATCGGGCCAGAAACTAGAAGCTCGCAGAGCGGACTGAGCAATCGGTGCGTCAGCTTGGGCTTTTCTCCAGCGAGCTTGCGCTTCTCAGCAGAGATCGCAGCCCCCATCAACAGATCATAGCTGCGCCGTTTCAGCCAGGAAGAATCCTCCACGCGCACCTGAATGGTTGTCAGCAGATTGTCCCAGCTTCGAGGCGCCGCCAGATAGAATGTTGGGGCAATCTCGCGAAGGTTTTGCAAAACAGTCTCTTGCCGCTCGGGAATGTTGATGGAAAATTGCAAGGCGATACCTGCGCCCATCGTCACCGCGAAGTCGCCAACCCACGCCATAGGCAGGTAGGCAAGGATACTTTCACCGAAACCGAACGTCTTGCCTTCATAGGCATTGCGCACGCCTGACAAGAGGTTCCGATGCGACAGCACGACACCTTTTGGTTTTCCTGTACTTCCGGACGAGTGGACAAATACAGCAGGGTCATCTGGTTGAGCACGCGCGACAAGCTGCGCTAGGGCATCGGCGCTATCCCCGAGGTTCTCGTTTCCTCGGTTTTGAATCTCTTCCCACGAAGTCAGGCCCGGACTTGTATACGAGCCGAGACCACGGGAATCGTCGTAGATGATGAAATCGATTGCAGATCCTTGCTCACGCAACTCCAGAGCCTTATCCACCTGCTCCTGATCCTCAGCCAGAACAAACCGTGCGCTGGCTTCGTGAACAAAATGCCGTATCTCATCGATCGTCGCATCGGGATAAGCTGGCATCGCGTAACCGCCGAGCGCGCCAGCAGCCAGCATGCCTGCGTACAGACGCGGCCGATTGTCACCCAGCACGAGCAACACTTCGCCGCGCTTGAAGCCAAGCGCTTCCAGCCCGGCCGCGCATCGCATAACCGCGTCTCTAAACTGGCGCCAAGTTGTTTCTTGCCAAATCCCTTTGCTCTTCTCACGCACCGCCACCCGGTTTGGGCACGTTTCGGCATTGCGATCGAGAACACGTATGAGAGTGGTATCCGTTTCGAAGTTCCAGGTTTGTATTTGATTAGTGCGCGCCACCCGCCCCCCCGATATACGCCTCGATCACACGGGGATCAGCGATGACGTCAGCTGGAACGCCGGTACCAATCATCGCGCCGTAGTTCAATGCCAGCATTCGATCGCAGATGCCCGTAATGACATCCATATGATGCTCGATGATAAGGACGGTCACGCCGCGTTCGTCGCGCGCATCGAGTATGAACCGAGCCATAAATTCTTTCTCCTCCTGATTCATGCCGGCCATGGGCTCGTCAAGGACCAGAAAGCTTGGCTCCGCCGCAAGCGCTCGAGCCAGCTCAACACGTTTTTTGAGGCCGATCGGAATAGTATCGACGAGCTCGTCTCGCACGCCTTCGAGTTGAAGGAAGTCAATTACTTCCTCAACGGCGGTACGGTTTTCTGTCTCATCCCGTTGCGCCAGCCACCAGTACAGCGCGGTCCGCGAGACGCTTGGCTTCATGTGAATGTGGCGGCCAAGGAGAATGTTGTCGAGCACGCTCATACCATTGAAGAGCGCAAGGTTCTGAAATGTGCGGGCAATGCCCAACCTTGCAATGCGGTGTGGAGAGAGCCCCGTAATATCGCGACCGTTGAGCAGGATACTTCCGCGCTGCGGAGGATAAAATCCAGTAATCGCGTTCGTGAGGGTCGTCTTCCCACACCCGTTAGGGCCGACCAGTCCGAAAATTTCACCGCGTTCAATCTCCACATCGATGCCGTTGAGGGCGACGATGCCGCCGAACCGTCGTTCGACAGACCGACACTGCAATACCGGACCTGATAGCTCGCGAGCTAAAGGCAATTCGTTTCTCCCGAGCTTCTTTTGCTTTGGCTTGGTGCTCAAAAGCCCGCCAATTGAATATCGTTAAATCTAACTAACGTTCGATTTTAAAGCAAGTTGGATGGGTGCGACAGCTTGTCGATGGGCGCAGAGTTAACCGATGCACCTTTTACCGATTGCCGAAGTGGGGTTTCCGCTTTTCACGAAACGCGGAGATACCCTCACGCGCGTCTTCGTGCATGAACAAAAACGGAAAACCGTCAATCGCATGACGCATCTCGTTACCCCCTAAGCCACGATTGTAGAAAGACTTGGCCATGCGTACGGCGAGCCGAGGTTTCTCTGCGATCTGCTCCGCGAAGATCATCGCATTAGCGAGTAATTCAGCATGCGGTACAACACGCAGTGCTATACCGAGCCGGCAAGCTTCTTCCGCTGATACTGGTTCGCCGATAACACTCATTTCCTTGGCCTTAGCGCGGCCGACGATGTCTTGCAGCCGCACGATCGCAAAACCTGGAAGCAGGCCGAGTTTAATTTCAGGGACAGCGAACTTGGCGCGGTCGGATGCGACGATGAAGTCACAGGCAATTGCGAGCTCAAAGCCGCCGCCGTAAGCTATGCCATTCACGGCCGCGATCACGATCCTACTGGTATTTTCCGGTGCCGCCAAAACTTCCATGGCATCAATCATGAAACCGCGCGCTTTTTCGGGATCGAAGTCAAACTCTTCAATATTAGCGCCTGTACAGAAGGCCTTCTCGCCATTCCCCATAATAACGGCTACACGGATATTCTCGTCCTTATCTACTTGTCTCAACCCTTCGAGAATACCGTGTCGAATGCCGGAGCTTAGTGAATTGAGCTTTTGTGGCTCGTCGAGCGTTAGGAGCGCAACGCTACCTCTGACTTCGTAATCTACAGATCCGAATCGCATAGTCCGCTCCCTTTGTTGACTTCTAGCGTTGTTAAGCGATCTCTTCAGCCTCAACGATCGCGACCACCGCGTTGCGTTCGACCGTCTCATTAGCGCGGCAGCTTATCGATTTGACGACGCCATCTATCGGGCTGCTAATCCGCAGCTCCATCTTCATTGACTCTAAGATCGCGATAACATCGCCGATCTTGACAGTCTCACCGACTTGAACGTTGACCATGCGGATCATGCCCATCATCGGCGCGCGCAGTTCGCCGCTCGCCTCAGGTTTCGCGCTTATATACGAGAGGTAAGAAATGGCCTTTAACGAATGGATTCCTTCGCGATCATGTATGAACAATCTATCGCCTTGTTGATGAATGCTTACGTCCTCATAGCGCCCCCCGACAATTGCGACGAACTTCCCGACATCGCTGGGATTGAGGCTGACTGTGAGTGTCTCGTCATTGACACTGATCATCATGCTTCCATCCGCTTGCCGCGGTGCAAAACGGATCTCCGTACTGACCCCATCGGCCTCGAGGTGCAGGATCGGTATTGGTGACAATCCATCATCGCCGCGAGCCATTTGCCAGGCCGTGGTTTCGCGTGCTTTCCAAGGATTGTTCACTGCCGCCGGCCGTTGCTGCATTAGCCAGAAATAGGCGCCAATTGCTGAAGCTTCGACATTTGTCGCCTTTCCCTTCTCTTCGAGACGGCCGATATTCTCGTCGATCAATCTTGTATAGAAATTCGCATTTCGGGTTTCTGGCAGCTCGAGCAGTTTTACCAGAAAGTCCTGATTGGTTGTAATGCCAAAGATTGAGGTTTGACGAAGCGCGTAGCTGAGCTGATCCAGTGCCTCCTCGCGGGTCGCGGCACTCGAGATTAGCTTAGCTAACATCGAGTCGTAGTACGGAGAGACCGAGGAGCCACACTCGATGCCTGTCTCCACCCTTACGGACTTCGGGAAACAGACATAGGCAATATCGCCTGTACATGGCATGAAATTGTCAGCGGGATCCTCTGCACATACTCTTGCTTCGACCGCATGCCCCACGCATGTAATATCTTGCTGTTCGAAACTCAGTCCTTCGCCGGCAGCAATCCGCAACATAAGTTCGACGATATCGACGCCTGTTACTAGTTCTGTCACCGGATGTTCGACTTGAAGGCGAGGATTTACTTCGAGAAAATAGTATTCGTTTCCGCTGACGATGAACTCGACGGTCCCGACGCCGCGGTATCTCAAACGCGCTCCAAGCCGAGTCGCGTCCGAGGTTATCCGTTGGCGAAGTTCTCGCGATAGATTAGCGGCAGGTGCTTCCTCAATCAATTTCTGGTGGCGACGCTGGAGTGAGCATTCGCGTTCGAACAAATGGATCACATTTCCGTTGCCATCGCCTGCGATCTGCACTTCAATGTGCCGACCACGTGGAATCAGCTTCTCAACGATCAACCCGGCGCTGCCGAACGAATTTTTTGCCTCGCGCATTGCTGCTTCGATTTCATCTTCCAGACCATCCGGCTTCGCTACTGCGCGCATACCCTTTCCGCCACCGCCTGCCGCTGCTTTCAGCATGACGGGGAAGCCTAGTTCGGTGACGGTCGTCACGATCGTGCTAACATCCTCACTAGGCGTTTGACTTCCCGGTACCGTTGGAACATTGGCGGCGCCAGCTTCGCGCTTCGCAGAGGCTTTGTCGCCAAGACGCTCGATGACTTCGGGAGTCGGGCCGATAAAGACCAGACCCGCAGCCTCCACAGCGCGAGCGAAGCTCGCATTCTCAGCGAGAAAGCCGAATCCAGGATGAATGGCCTCCGCGCCAGCAGCTTTCGCTGCGGCTATTACTGCGTCGATCTTCAAATAGCTATCAGACGCAGCACCACTGCCAATGAGGTAGGACTCCCCGATAGTCTTGACGTGCAGCGAACCGGCATCGACCGAAGAGTGAACACCGGCCACTTCAACGCCAAGCTTATGACAGGTGCGCGCAATCCGGCAAGCAATCTCACCACGGTTCGCAATCAGGATTTTTTTAAACACGATCAGTCCTCTGTCGTCACATCCGCAATACGCCAAAATCCGTGTGCTTCTGCGGCAGGCGGCCCGCAAGATCGAGTAGCAGCGCCATCACATTTCGCGTCTCGAGCGGGTCAATCACCATGTCACACCACGTATTGCGGGCGAAGTTGTACGCGTTAGCGAAGCCTTCGAATTCTTCGCGAACCGGTGCGCGGTACGCTTCACGCTCGCTTTCGGTCCAACTTGTTCCCTCGCGCTTGTGGGTTTCGTCCTTCACCATCGCAAGCGTGTTGGCAGCCTGATCGGGGCCCATGATAGCTGAGCGTCCGTTAGGCCACATCATCATCGCGTTCGGCCGGAACGCGCGACCGCACATCGAAAGATATCCTGCACCGTAAGCGTTGCCGATTATCAATGTGTATTTTGGCACGTTAGCACTGGCCATCGCGGTGATCATCTTGGCACCATTCTTCGCAATGCCGCCTTCCTCAGCTTCCCGGCCGACCATAAAACCGGTGACGTCCGCCATGAACAGCAAGGGAATTTTGCGCTTGCAACAGAGGTCGATAAAGTGAGTTGCCTTTAGCGCGCATTCGGAAAACAGCACGCCGTTGTTGCACAAGATGCCGATTTCGAAGCCCATGATACGACCAAATCCAGTGATCAGGGTTTCTCCATACAGTGGCTTGAACTCGTGGAACTCACTATCATCCACAATACGGGCGATCACATCGCGATTGTTTGTTGGCACCTTAGGGTCAGCGCTGATCAGGCCGTAAATTTCGGCAGGGTCGGCGCGCGGCGGGAGTGGCGACGATATACTCCATTTCTGCTCCGGGACATCGCCGAGTCGGGCAACGATATCTCGGGTAATAGCGATGGCGTGACTGTCGCTTTCTGCTAGATGGTCAGTGACGCCGCTGATGCGGCTATGCATCTCACCTCCGCCGAGCGCTTCGACACCGACCTCTTCTTTTGTAGCTGCATAGACGAGCTGCGGTCCACCGAGGAACATTGCGCCCTGATTGCGCACGATCACGGTCTCGTCGCATAGCGCTGGAATATATGCGCCACCAGCCGTCGATGGACCATGTACCACTGCGATCTGCGGAATACCCTCAGCGGACATCCGGATCTGATTGTAGAAAATTGATCCAAACTGACCTTCGTCTGGAAATATGTTCGGTTGGTCCGGTAGATTAGCGCCCCCAGACTGCACGAGCGTAATGCAGGGCAAACGATGTTGCCATGCGAAGCGCTGGGCTCTGACGTGCTTTTTGCACGTTATACCGTAATAGCTACCGCCCTTAACCGTTGCAGCATTTGCAATTATCATGCACGCTCGGCCTGATACAATGCCAACGCCCGTGATTATGCTACCCCCAGGCGGAACGCCGTCATGCAGGCCTTCCCCGGCCAGTTGGCAGAATTCTAAAAACGGTGAACCAGGATCAAGAAGTGCGGTGATCCGCTCGCGCGGCAATAGCTGCTTGCGCTCCTTATGCAGCCGTCGGGCCCGCTCCGGTCCGCCGATGGTGGCCGCCGCGCGTCGAGCTTGCAGATCAGCGATCCGAGCTTCATAAGCCTGGCGATTTCGCTGAAATTCGTCGCTCGTGGTCGAAATATCTAACTTCATAATAGCCATGCGGCGTTTGACCTAATAGCTGCGCGGCAAGCCCATCACGTGCTCGCCGATATAGTTGAGGATCATCTCGCGGTTAAGTGGCGCGGTTTTTAGCAGACGCACCATCGGATAGATGTCAAAGATGCCATATTCTTTGGTAAAGCCATTACCTCCGTGGCATTGAATTGCGGTGTCTACAGCTTTGATGCCGGCATCCGCTGCGGCGAGCTTTGCCATGTTCGAAAACTCACCAGCCTCGCGCCCCTGATCGAAAGTCCAAGCCGCCTTCAAAGTCATCAAAGAAGCCATTTCAATATCAGTGCGCGCGTTCGCCAGCGGGTGTTGAAGGCCTTGATAGGAACCTATAGGAACGTTATTGAATACTTTCCGTTCTCGCGCGTACTCGACTGCCCGATTGAGGGCATACCGTCCGAGACCGCAACAGATTGAACCCACCAAAATTCGTTCGGGATTAAGGCTCTTGAACAAGATGCCGAAACCTTGGTCGATCTCGCCCACGACATCCTCCGGTCCGAGATCTACATCATCGAAGAATAGCTGCCATTGCGTCTCCGGCGCCGGGATACTGACAGGGATGTATTGCTTCTGAAGTCCCTTAGACTTGAGATCTACGATGAACAATGTGAAGCCGTCGGTTTTCTTGCTAACGTCAGTGTGGAGCTTAGTGCGAGCGACAACGAGCGCATAATCAGCTCCATCGGCGTCGGTGATGAATGTTTTCTGACCATTTAAGGAAAATCGATTCCCGCGCTTGGTTGCAATCGTGCTGGTGCGGATCGTGTTAGTACCAGCGTCAGGCTCCGTGATCGCGAAGCAAAAGCGGGTCTTGCCGGAGCACGCATCGGGGAGATAGCGCGACTTTTGTGCCGTCGTACCGTGTTTCGCTATGAATCCTAAGCTCATTGCCGCCCCGACAACTAAGTTCAAAAGAGGAATTCCGTTGTTCGAGAGGCCCTCCAAGAACAGGTGCATTTCGACCATGCCTTGACCTGCCCCGCCGTACTCCTCCGGCACCATCGTTCCGACGAAGCCATCGTCGGCAACTTTTTGGTATAGAGCCTCCGGGAATTGGTGCTTGTCGGCGCAATCCATCCAATAGCGCCGATCAAACTTTTTCGCGATGGAGTTTCCATAGTCGAGGATCTGTTGCTGTTCCTGCGTGAGATCGAAGTCCATGGATGAAGCTCCTTTTCCAAGTTCAGAAAATATCCTACGCAGAACGTCACCTGCGCGCAATCTAACGATCGTTAGAAACTAACGTTTGTTAGAAATTTTGGCGTAGTTTTCAATCGGTTTCTGCATCGAGGCGGCTCTACGAGCGGCGAAAGCGCGGTAGAGCTGTCCCGTCCCCCGAAATCTCCACCACCAACGTGACATTCAAATCGAAGGTGACGTCTTCAGGTGGCCCGCCTGTAAAAGTGCTGATCATTCGTGGGCCCTCTTCGAGATCGACCAGCAGGACTGCATAAGGCACGTCGTCCTTGAAGGCAGGGCCTGGTGCGCGATGCACGACGCTGAACGAATGGACCTTGCCGCGTCCGCATGCCGGTCGATGCCTGATATCCTCGGCGCCGCACTGTCGGCACATACCTTGCTGGTAATATTGGACATGACGGCATTTGTCACAATGTTGCAGCAGCAAAACGCCGTCGCGCAGTCCCCGCCACAACTGCGCGGAGTCCGCATCTGGCGACGGGATCGGCTTTTCGCTGGCTCTGTCATTGCCTGTCACAGCACATTCTCCGTACCGAGAACCGTAGTCGCGTTTGTCGCGTAACCTGCGCCCAAGCTGTGGACGAGCCCGAGCTGGGCGCCAGCAACCTGCCGATCACCACACTGCCCCCGCAGCTGCGCGATCACCTCGTAAAAATGAAAGAGCGAGCCTGGCATGCCCGGGTGCGCAAACGACAGAAGCCCGCCGTGAGTATTAGATGGAATCTGACCACCATAGGTCATATGGCCATCAGCGACAAAACGGCCGCCTTCCCCCTTTGGACAAAAGCCCAAGTCTTCCAGCATCATAATAACCGTACCGGTGAAACAATCGTAGATTCCGGCGATATGCATATCCTTGGGACCATATCCCGCCATCGCATAGGCGTTGCGGCTGGACATGACGGCGCCGGTGGATGTTAGCGACGGCATCAGAAATATGTGCTCGTGCGTGTAGCACTCGCCGCCGCCTAAGATATAAATTGGATTAACAATACCGAGTTCCTTCGCGTGCTCGGCGGAGGTTAAGATAAATGCGGCTCCACCATCTGAAATTAACGAGCAATCAAGCTTGTGATAGGGTGTGGTGACCCAACCCGAATTCAATACGTCGTCGATGGTGATCGGCGCGGTTTGCTGAGCGCCCGGCGTGCGTGACGCGTGCCGCCGCGACACCACCGCGACTTCAGCGAGTTGTTCCGCCGTCGTACCGAACTCCCGCATGTGACGATGAGCTGTCATGGCAAAAGTGTTAGCTACTGGAATCCCATACGGCATTTCGTATTGCTGGTCACGGCTTTCAGTCATCGAGCGTAACGCCATCTCTGGCGTTAACCCTGTCATCAAGCTATCACCGGCCGTCAAGAGAATGACTTTCGCTAAACCGCCTTGGATCGCAGCGGCGCCGATATTGAACATCGTTGCAGCCGTTGCGCCCGATACCTGCAACGTATTCGAGAATGTCGGCTGAATGCCAAAATACTCACTCAGGGCTACGCTAAACCGATGAAATGGAGATGCGAAAGCGTGACACGACAGCACCCCATCGACGACACTTTTCTCTAGGCCGGCATCGGCGAGTGCTTTTTTGGAAGCGTCGGCGGCCAGCCATAGAGGGCTTCGCCCTGGCACTTTACCGACCGGTGATATACCGATGCCGATGACCGCGACTTTGCCGCGCAGCGTAGTTTCACTCAAAATGCATTTCCTCCCGCGGCAGCCTTGGTGAGCATGGCCTCGAGCTCGTGGCGCTGGACCTTGCCGCTGGTCGAGCGCGGAAATTCAGAGAAATTGATAAACTTGAATTGTTGCGGACACTTGTAGGCGGCAAGCTCGCGTCGGCAAAGGCGCACAAGATCCGCTTCGGTTACGCTGTCATCGCTTCGGGCGACAAAAGCGACAGGGACTTCTCCCCATCTATTGTCTGCTGCTCGAACAACCGCGGCTTCCGCAACGCGGCTGTCACTCATGAGAACGCGCTCGATCTCGGCGGGATAGACATTCTCACCGCCGGACTTAATCAGATACTTGACGCGATCGACAAATTCGAGCGTGCCATCTTCGTTTCGGCGGAATACATCGCCCATATGAAACCATCCATTTCGGAAATCCCGTTGGTTCACGTCGTCGGCTTGCCAATATCCGGAAAACAAGGTGGGACCGCGCATGACAAGTTCACCGGGCATGCCCTGCGTAACTTCGCGGTCCAGAGGATCCACCAATTTGACCTGGCAAAACGCATTTTGTTGCTTCGGAAGCTGCTGCGGAATAATTCCGGGAGCAATCAGCGCACGCGTTGCGGGAGGCAACCCCGTCTCGGTTGCGCCGAAGCTATTAAGGTAGGGTGCCTGTAATAGCTCGGTGACTTCAGCAATCGCATGAGGCGGAACCAAGTCGGCCATAGCTCCGCAAATGCGAACACCTTTAACAAGTGTACCTTCTTGCTTCAACGCTGCAGCGAAGGCCTCGACCATGCCCGGAATTAAAACGAGCCATCCAATTTGATGATGGGCGAGAGCGTTGAGCATCGGCTTGATCTGAAATCCGTCGATCATTACGACGATACCGCCGCGAAGCAATGTCGAGATCGCATGATCGGTAGATGCCATATGGAACATTGGCGCCCAAGCTACGAAGCTATCGCGATTTGAGATGGCAAGCTCGGAACTGAAAACCAACGATCTCGCGATCATTGCGCGATGCGAGATGATTGCGCCTTTTGGCACCCCCGTGGTCCCGCTCGTATAGAGGATCACGAGGCCATCTTCCGCTTGGGCTACAATCTGACATTCGTGATTGATCTGCTGCGCCAATTGATCTTCGTACGCCGGTCCGATCTCGAGTATTTTCCGATCGCCATTTTCGAGAATGCTTTTTAGGTCAGTCTCTACGATGACGAGTTTGGGGGAAACAAGATCGACGCAATAGCTGAGCTCGCGTGACGATAAACGCCAGTTGAGGCAAGCGGTTATGACGCCGAGATTCGCTGCGGCAAGTTCAACCTCAATATATTCGGGCCGGTTGCGCGAGAGCAATGCAACGCGATCACCCCGACGTAAACCACTCGCTGACAGAACGGATGTTAAGCGTTCAATGCGATCGAGCAATTCGCCGTAGCTTATTTCTCGGCCCTGATACTCGATCGCAACCTGGTTCGATTGAACCTTTGCGCGGCTGCGAAATAGCTCGCTCACTGTCTGGCACGAGCCCATCGTGATGCCGTCGAGTTCGGCAGGCATGTTCAGTTTACTCCCAGGGTGTCTCGTTCCGTCATGGGCAGCTCGACAGAGCTGAACTATATGCTTGCAGCATCACCGGATCAAACCTAAAATCTAACAGATGTTCGAAAAAGAACAGACGACTGGTCGTATGTACCGTCGTTGCCGCAAACATGGTGAGAAAGATAGGAAATACAAATGGCCGATCGTTACGCCGCCTACACAAGCCTGAAGCTCGATTATCCATCCGAAAGAATACTTCGCATTACCTTTGACCGTCCGGAAACCTACAACTCCGTGGACGCCGCGACCCATACCCAACTTACTCTTATCTGGCGCGATATTAATGAAGATCCGGATATCAATGCCGTCATAGTCACGGGAGCAGGTAAAGCGTTCTCTGCAGGAGGTGACTTCGAACTGATCAAAAGTATCCTCGACGATCCCAAAGCCCGCATGTCTACTTGGAAGGAGGCAAAAGACCTCGTTTACAACGTTATTAACTGCAACAAGCCGATCATTTCGGCCATAAACGGCGTAGCGGTGGGCGCCGGACTTGTTGTAGGGATCTTGGCCGATGTCTCGATCTGCGGAAAATCTGCTC
>JAPLPC010000052.1 GCA_026400425.1 Hyphomicrobiales bacterium
CCAACCGTGAACCCGAAGAAGGCCGACGAAATGGAACCGAGCAGATCGTCGGAATTGATACCCCAAGTTGCCAGCACCATGAACGCGGCGAGTGCGATCAAGGCAAGTTGCATAAATCCACTCAGCAAGGCGGCAATCTGACGCACGGCCGCGCTGCCGAGACCGGCCGTCTGTCGAAGGAAGCGACCAACACGCCCTTGATATGCGAACGCTGCCGCAATCGATGCGTCGGAGAGTTGGCTGAGCAGAACGAAGCTCATCAGAACGGCGGTCACCACGATCATCTCGGCCGAGACGAAGCGTCCGAACGCGATGTATCCGATCAGCGAGCCGAGCACGGTGGCAGCTGATGTCACCCAGCCCAATGGAACGAGCAGACGCCATGCCGACCGCTTGGTCGTATCCTTAAAGCTGTCCTCGTTTTCACTGTCGTCATCGATGACGCCGGCGGCGACGCGCAGCACTGCCATGAAGAGAAACGCCTTGGCCAAGGAAATCGCGGCCTGACTGACCAGCGACAGTTCTGCAGGCGCACCGATGGCGAGATTGGTGGCGTCGATCAATAGCCCCGCTGCCGCCACGATACCGAGCAGCAGCGCCAGTGGCACGATGCCATCCGCGGTTCGGTCATCGACGTCGATCAGGCGCCAAGACGGCCTGCCAGGCGCCAGAACGGCAGTGGCCAGGCTGGAGAAGAAGAAAGCGAAGATGATGCCGGCAAACAGCGCACGCGCGATCGCCGCAATGTCATAGGGAAGCACTCCGAGGGCGACCAGCGACTGATAGAGAACGAACAGCGAGACGCCGGGGATGACGGTGCCTGCTAGCACGATCGAAGCTGCAGAACCCGTCTTGCGCAACGCACCGGGATGCTCGATCTCCGGGTCGCGGTTGGTCCAGCGCGATTGCCACCGGCGTCCCGGCGACAGGAAGAACACGAGCAGCACGACCGCCGCGATCGCAAAGCCCGACAGCGCGCGCAGCGGCTGCGACGTCATGGATTCCATCCAACGCGACAGAAGCTCGCCAAACTTGCTGGCGGCCTGCGGCACGACGCCGACGAGCGTGACCCAGAATGACGGATTGATCAGACTCGGCGAACGCTGCAGGACCGAGTCCGTAAATATCGTCCGGCGACGATCGGAAATCGCATCAAGCGATTGCTGTGCGCGCACATTGATCAGCTTGGCCTGCTGGATGATGCCTTGACGAGCCGCGACCTCCGCCAGAAGTTTGGCGCGTTCGAGTTTGATATCGTCCGACTGCGGGGTTGCATCATTCGCATTCGGGGCAAGTTCGGCAGCGCGCGCGCTGGCTTCCTCGAGCCGCGGTGAGATCACCCCTATCAGGTCGCGGGCCTCGCTTTGCACTGGTGCGACGCGCTCGCGCAGATCCGTCAACGTCGCATCCGCAATACCGCGCAAGCGCAGCGCCCGCTCCGCCGTGTCGAGCGTATCCTTCCAGCTATCGAGCTTGTTCTGTGCCTGAGGAAAGGCTGGGGCCGGAACGCTCGGCAGCTCCTCGTCGCGCGGCTTTGCAGCCGGCGGCGATGCTTTTGGCGCAGCCACCGCCGGACTTGCAGCGTCGCCGGTGGGAGCCGACAATGCCGGTCGCGACGTCCCAGGCATCAAGACCAATACGAAGCCGAGCACCGCGATCGCGGCGATCCTGAAAATTGTCATGATATCGTTCCATTGAATTGCGCGTGCAACGCGGAGCTGCGCCAATCCATCGTAGCTGTGCACATGCGGAGATGGGGCGACGGATCTCGTCGAGACAACGCGTCGACCGACTGTGTCGTCACAGATAACCCGTACCATTTTATGGCGATCAGACGCGGAAGCGGCTCCGTAACAATCCAAAGCACGCTGTGCCCCAACGATCGAAAGAGGAATCGGATGGATTCGCGCCTGCGGCGATTGTGCCGGCCTCGAAACACGGACAGCAAACGTCCGCGCGCGTCAGCGGCTTCACTGGTTCAGACGCGCCGCATTCTTCGAAATCGCTCTGGAGTTTTAGATAGGCGCGAACTGGTATCTGCGGTGGCTTTCGCCCGACCATCCCGCGGCCGACACCACGACGACCAGCACCGCTTGGGGTCAGCGACTGTCCAGGCTCACCCCTATTCAACGCGAGGAAAAATCCTGCAACGCGAACTATGCGATGCGTTGGCCAAGCTCAAGTGGAAAACGACCCGGGCATCTTCATGCAACCATTTCCTCAAACCACCTCACACCCTGCCATCGGCGATGGCGAAGGTGTGAGGCGAAAGATCACGCGATGATCAAGGCTTTGAACCGTTGTCCGACCCAACCCCTGCCGGCGAAGCTGTCGGCGCTGCGCGTTGGTCCGGCACGGGATTAGCGGGCTGATACTGTTTGGGCTGATCAGCGGACCCAACCGGCTGCGTCATCGAGCCGGACACCGGCGTCGGCACCTGCGAAACCTCTGCGCTCGATTTGTGACTATAGCCGAGTGCCAGCAACCCCATTGCGATGGCGGCCAGCAGGCCGAGCCCAACCAGATCGGGCAACGCTCCGTTCGCTGTCATGGCAGGTGATTTGCTGCCGTCACCGGTCAGTGTTTCTGCGGCAATCTCGCGATTGAGCTGCGATCTGAGGAACTGGAGAAAGCCGCCCACGATCACGAACAAGCCAGCCACCAACGTGAAGAACATCAACCAACTGATAGGTGCATCACCATTCATCGCGAACTCCTTTTGAGGTTACCCCCACAACCTGAAGGATGTGCGATCGTTCCAATGCT
Source organism: Hyphomicrobiales bacterium (assembly GCA_026400425.1). Taxonomy (GTDB): domain Bacteria; phylum Pseudomonadota; class Alphaproteobacteria; order Rhizobiales; family Xanthobacteraceae; genus Tardiphaga. The sequence goes on from JAPLPC010000052.1 coordinate 2,767, forward strand.
TGCTGAAACTGGATCGCACGCGGCGATGGATCGTTTCCCGGCCGACCGAGTTCTCGCGATACCAAATGCAAAGGAGATTGCGGATGAGCATCGAAGGTAAGATTAAAGAAGGCGCCGGCTTCGTGAAAGAAGAGATGAACGAACACGGCAAGGACGCCGAGAGCAAGCAGAAGGCGCAGGAAGGTCGCGATCTGCGCAACGAGGGTCGGGTGGAAGACGGCAAGCCGCCGAAGACCACGCCGCCCGGATCGGGCCATCCGGAGAAGTAACCCGACCAAAAGCCCGCCCTCACCGGCGGGCTTTTTGCTACAGCAATGTGACAACGCTCAACACAGCCGCGCGACGGTTGCCACGGTGCAAGCGTGACAGCATAGCCAAAAGCGCCAAACTCTGCGCAAACTCCGGCCCGTCTTGTGGCCTTCTTGCGTCCTCACCATGTCCGACTTGCAGCACGACATCGACAGCCGCGAAGAGCGTCGAATCCTGGTCTACTCGATTGTGGTGACCGCTCTCGATGCCGTTGTTGGTATTTCGGTAGGGCTCTCCATCAACTCGTCATCGATCGTGTTCGATGGCGTGTATTCGGTAATCGATGCCGCGATGACCGGGCTGTCCGTCGGTGTCTCGCTGCTGCTGACGCGTGGCTCGACCCGCTACTTTCAGTTCGGCTTCTGGCAGTTCGAGCCGATGCTGGTGCTCCTCAACAGTGTGGTTCTCGCACTGTCGTGCGGCTATGCGCTGCTCGGTGCCATGAACGATTTGTTCAGCGTCGGTCGGTCGGTATCGTTCGGCCCCGGAGCGGCCTATGGCATCGTTGCGGGATTGCTGGCGCTGGTCATGGCCTATGTCGTCGGGATGCGGGCGAAGCGGCTGGATTCCGAACTGCTGCTGATGGATGCCCGCAATTGGTTTGCCTCGGGTCTCGTCAGCGTGGCGCTCGGCATCAGCTTCTGGATCGCCGCGCGGATGCATGGGACTGATTACGATCACCTGGTGTCGTATCTCGACCCGGCCGTGCTAGCGACGCTGAGCTTGCTGCTAATGCCATTGCCGCTGCGGGCGTGCTGGCGATCGGTGAAGGATATCGTCCAGGTCGCGCCCGCGGAGTTGGACGAAGAGGTGCGCCAGATCGCACGCGAGATCCAGCAACGTTACGGCTTCGAGGATTTCTCCAGCTATGTCGCCAAGATGGGACGCGCACGCTTCGTCGATATCACCTTCCTCGCGCCCGACGACCTCGGGCCGCGCGAGGTGGATTTCTTCGATGCCATCCGGCGCGAGATCGCGGATCGGCTCGAGGCGGTGCCGCCGAGCCACTGGCTGAATATCGAATTCACCAGCGATCCGGCCTGGCTGTAGCACTCACGCCGCTGCGCGCATGACCAGGCTGGCGCGTTTGCGACTGCGCAGCAGCAGCCATGTGACGATGCCGACATTGAACAGATTCCAGCCGATGCCATTGATGAAGGCCGCACGGTAGGAGCCGGTGGCATCGAAGATGGCACCGGACAGCCAGCCGCCGAGCGACATGCCGGCGATGGTGCCGAGAATGACGATGCCGACGCGCGTGGCCGCTTGCGACGCCGGCATCGCCTCGCGCACGATGATCGCATAGGCCGGCACGATGCCGCCCTGAAACAGACCGAACATCCCGGAAATGATGTAGAGCGAGGTCAGCCCGTCAAAGAACAGATAGAACATCAGCGCCAGGCCCTGCGCGATGGCGCCGACCAGCAACGTGCGCAGGCCGCCGATGCGGTCGGCGAGAAAGCCCGAACCAACCCGGCTGATGATGCCAAGGGCGAGCATCAACGATAACATCTCGGCGCCCCGCGCCGCGCCATAGCCGAGATCGCCGCAATAGGCGACGATATGCACCTGCGGCATCGCCATGGCCACGCAGCAGCCGATGCCGGCGACGAACAGGATCGTCGTCAGCGCGTTGCTACCAATCTGCAGATCGATCTTGGGCGGCGGTGCATTGGCATGGCTGCGACGCTCGTTGGCGCCCATCTGCATGCGCAGAACGGCGAGTGTCAGCAACGTCAGAGCGCTGACGACGATGGCGATGCCGATCTGCGTGGAGCGCCAGCCGAATGTCAGCATGCCCCAGCTCACAATCGGCGGCCAGAACGTGCCGCCGATATAGCTGCCGGTCGCGGCGAGCGCGACGGCAATGCCGCGTTTACGCTCGAACCAGTGCGAAGCTTCCGCCATCAGCGGCGCGAAAGTGGCGGACGAGCCGGCACCGATCGCCAAGTGCAGCAGGTTGAATTGCCAAAGTGCGGAGGTGAACGAGGTCAGCACGTAGCCGATGGCCATCAGCAAGGTCGCGACCGCAATGCTCGCGACGATCCCGAACCTGTCCGTCGACCTGCCGACGATGACACCGCCGATGCCGAATCCCACCATGGTGAAGGTGAAGGCCAGCGACGCCGCGCCGCGGGTGGCGGCGAAATCGAGTTGCACGGCCGGCAGCACCACGACCACCGACCACATGCCGACGGAGCCCAGCGACCCGACCACCAGCGCCAAAGCGAGGCGGATCCAGGCCTGACGCGAGTCGGGCTGGAAGATGGGCGTTTCCGGGATGGTTTTTTTGATGATCACCGCGGCAACTTGCGTGGCTGGTCCTGCCGGGTCAAGGCGATCTGCCGAAGGATTAGGCATGCGGAAGTGGGGGAACGGGACCGGCGAGCAACGACTCCTAGTGGCTGGTGCCCTTCTCCCGCTCACAGGGCAACGCGCGAAACGCCGGGTGGGGAAGCCAAGCATGACGTCGCGTGGGGCGCCCGCTTCCCCAAGCGAAAGAAACACAGAAAACCTGCGTCAGGTCGTCCTGATCTGCGCTGTGGTTAACCAAAGTTAACCCTTTGCTAACCATACACACGGCAAAAATTGCCGAGTGATATCGCGTCTCGTCAGCCGACCGGGGGAATGCCCGTGGATGCCAGTGCGGTGCCTCACTTGCGGATCGGCGGCCCTCCGGCTGCCAGGCCAACATTCGGCGCGCATGATCGACATGCGCGCGGGGAAGCAGTGACGATGACGGATTTGGTGGCGGGTCAAGGCCTCGGCAACCCGAGCGGCGGCGGCTTCAGCTTCGGCAAGGTCAAGACCGCCGTACTGCGCGGCGATATCGCCCTCGCCTTCGGCGTCCTGGTCATCCTCATTGTTCTGATCATGCCGCTGCCGGCATTCATGCTGGACGTGTTCCTGGCGATTTCGATCACCATGTCGGTGCTGATCCTGATGACGGCGCTGTTCACCCAGACGCCGCTGGAATTCTCGTCGTTCCCGACCGTACTGCTGATCTCGACCATGCTGCGGCTGTCGCTGAATCTGGCCTCGACCCGCCTGATCCTGTCGCATGGCCATGAGGGCACCGCGGCGGCCGGCCATGTCATCGAGGCGTTCGGCCATTTCGTGATGGGCGGCAACTTCGTCATCGGCGTCGTGGTGTTCGCCATCCTGCTGATCGTGAACTTCATCGTCATCACCAAGGGTTCGGGCCGCATCGCCGAAGTCGCCGCGCGCTTCCAGCTCGATTCGATGCCCGGCAAGCAGATGGCGATCGACGCCGATCTCTCCGCCGGACTGATCGACGAAGCCACCGCCAAAGCACGCCGCAAGGATCTCGAAGACGAAAGCGGCTTCTTCGGCGCCATGGACGGTGCCTCGAAATTCGTCCGCGGCGATGCCATTGCCGGCCTGCTGATCACTGCCATCAACGTGATCGGCGGCATCATCATCGGCGTCGCCCAGCAGGGCATGCCGTTCTCCGAAGCCGGTCGCACTTATACGTTGCTGACCGTCGGCGACGGCCTCGTCACCCAGGTGCCGGCGCTGATCGTGTCCACGGCCGCGGGCCTGCTGGTGTCGAAGGCGGGCATCACCGGCGCCGCCGACAAGACCTTGTTCAAGCAATTCTCGGGCTATCCGCAGGCGCTGGGCATGTCGGCAGGCGTGATGTTCACGCTGGCGCTGCTGCCGGGTATTCCGATGCTGCCCTTCCTTGCGCTTGGCGGCGGCTCGGCCTGGCTCGCTTTCAGCGCCAGCAAACGCAACAAGGCCAACAAAGATGCAGCGGCACAACAGGGTGTCCCGGCGCCAGGCAGCCCTGCCGCCGCAGCGGCCGCGCAGGCGGCACAGGCCGCCGCCGAAGAACCGATCTCCGCTTCGCTGAAGATCGACGATCTCAAGATCGAACTCGGTTACGCGCTGCTGCCGCTGGTCAACGGCCCGGACGGTACCGATCGCCTGACCGAACAGATCAAGGCGCTGCGCAAGTCGCTGGCCGTCGAGATGGGTTTTGTGATGCCATCGGTGCGCATCCTCGACAACGTCCAGCTCGAAGCCAACACTTACGTCATCAAGATCAAGGAAGTCGAAGCCGGCACCGGCCGCATCTGGCCGAACCAGTTCATGGTCATGGACCCCGGCGGCGCCCAGGTGACCGTGCCCGGCATCCACACCACCGAGCCGACATTCGGCCTGCCCGCCACCTGGATCGACGCGGCGCTGAAAGAAGAAGCCTCGCTGAAGGGCTATACGGTGGTGGATGCAGCGACCGTGCTGTCGACACATCTGACCGAACTGCTCAAGGGCAACATGGCGGATCTGTTGTCCTATGGCGAAGTGCAGAAACTGCTCAAGGATCTGCCGAAAGAACAGGGCGAACTCGTCAA
>JAPLPC010000206.1:0-9018 GCA_026400425.1 Hyphomicrobiales bacterium
CATCGTGCAGGCGATACTGCGCTTGACGATCCTGCCCGCGAGAATATCGACGCGATAAACTTCGCTATCCTCGCTAAGCGGCACCTCGGCGGCCCAGCCATCGCCGTCGATGCGGGTGCGGCGGATCCATGTCACATGCACGCCGTCGCTGCGGCGCGCGGCCGTGACATGCACCGGCGCCAGCGGCAGCAGCGCGGTGCGATCCGGCGTCAGCGTCAGCGCCGTTGCACTGACATCGTCGGTGCTGCGGCCACGGCCGACCAGCCGGAGCGACAGCGGCCGGTCCAGTGCATCCAGTCCGCGGGCGATGGGGACGAGGCTGGCATCGAGCAGGACGAACCGTGCGCCGACCGGCAACAGCGGTGCCATGGCCTGTTCGCTGCCGCTTTGCCCGCGCAGCAGATGCGACAGACGATAGGTCCGCTCATCCACGAGTTCAGCCTGCGCGAACTGCAAGATCTCCCACCGTCCATCGTCATTTTGCACCGCCGCTGCATTGCCGCCGCCAAGCACCCGCGCAGCGGACAGCGACGTGAGCACGCCGCCATAGAGCCGCACCCGCACCGACGACGCATAATCCCAGCGCGCCACCGGGCCCGCCGGCAAAACATCCAGCGTCTCGCCGATGGTGGCCGGCAGCGATGCACGCGCCGCCACCTGGAAACTGGCGCCATCGTTCGATTGCCAGATCGTGACGCTGCCGGGCCATGGATTGGCAAACACCGCGAGCCGCGTCAGGACGTCCGGATCGCTGCTGTCGATCACCGGCAGATTCAGCACCACGACCTGCACCGGCCCGAGCGCCGGCGGCAGCGCGGGCGCCTTGATGCCCTGCGGACGCAGCGGCACGTCGAACAGGTCGGGATCGATGCTGCGCGCACTCACGCGGCGCGCCTCCGCATCGACCAGCGCATCGATCTCGAACAGGCGCTGCCGCCCGCGCAGCGTCAATGCGATCACATCGCCCGGCGCCAGCGCCAGTGCCGCCCGGCCGAGCGCGAATTCGGCGCGCTCGCGCCCGGCCCACAAATCCTGCAGCCAGATGTCGGCGCGCTGCGTCATCGCCGGGTCGCTGGTGATGACGGCGAGATCGGCCTGCAGCAGGCGATTGGCGCCGCCGACCAGTTTGCGCGAGGTCACGGCGCCGCGGCGATAATCGGCCAGCGCATCGGAGAAGCCGATGCCGACCTGCCGCGGCAGTTCGGTTTCCTGCGCGCGCACCAGTTGCGCCAGCGCGCCCTGCTCCGGCGCCACCAGATCGTCCTCGGACAGCACCGCCACCACGTCGCCGCCGCGCGGAATGAAGCGCAGCACGCCATCCGCCGCGGTCGCATTGAACGCATAGGCCACGGCCAGCGGCTCGATCATTGCCCTGGGCGTCATCGGCCGATCCACCACATAGCCATCGCAACCGCCGCGCAGCGCGGACGCGTCGATGCCGGTGACGCCGCTATCGCTCGCCAGCCGCTCCGCCAGCGCATCCAGTGGCGCGCCGCCGAGCCGGCCGTTCAGCCAATGCCCGGTATGCCAGTTGGCACCATCGCTCCAGATGTCAGTGGCGGCGGGAAACACCGGATAGGGCCGGGAATCCCAGGTCCACAAATGGATCGCGGAGACATCGAGCATCCGCCCGCCATACACGGCCGAGATTGGATTCAGCGCATCGCTGCCGCCATGCGCGGGATCGAATGCCGACAGCACCGCTTCGAGATAGCGGCGCTGCATCAGATCGTCGCGCGCGCCGCTGGAAAAATACGGCGCAAAATTCTCCGACGATTTCGGGTCCGGAAAGACGCTTGGCTGATTGGCGCCACGGTCCACCGCGGGGCAGCCCACCTCGGTGAGCCAGATCGGCTTGCCTTGCGGCACCCAGGCGGTGGCGCCGATCTCGACGCCGCCGACTCGCTCCTGATGCGGATGCGACCACCAGCCCGCGAGATCCTTGAGACGAAACATCCACGGCTTGTCCAGGCCGTCGGTGATGGCGCTGCGCGCTTGCGCGTCGCGTGCGGCATCATCGGGATAGAACCAGTCATAGGCCTCGCCGCCGGCGACATTGGCGCGCAGATAGCCGCGATCGTAGATCGATCCGGACTGAGCGCGATCGAGATGCAGCGCGCCGTCGCGCCAGTCCGACAGCGGCGCATAATAATCGATGCCGATCGCATCGATGGCCGGCGAGGCCCAGAGCGGATCGAGCGGGAAACGCACCTCGGACCCATCGGGCGTCACGACGTCGGCGCCGTATTCGGTCCAGTCGGCGCCATAGGTCACGACGGTGCCGGCGCCGACGATGGCCTTGACGTCGCTCGCCAGTGCCGCCAGTTGCGCCACCGCCGGATAGACGCCGGAGCCCGAGCGGATGCGGGTCAGCCCGCGCAACTCCGAACCAATGAGAAACGCATCGACGCCACCGGCCTGCACAGCGAGTTGCGCATAGTGCAGCACCATGCGCCGATAATGCCACACACCGCCGGCGAAGAACGCATCGACCTGCGCGGCGGCGGCACCCGTCCCCTGCGGCGAACCGGCAACGCCCGGCGCGGGATCGCAGGTGATCCGCCCGCGCCACGGATAGGCCGGCTGCGAACCCGCGCCGCTCCAGGGATCCGGCAGCGCATTGCCGGCGGGCACATCCATGATCACGAACGGATAGAACGTGATTTTCAAGCCGCGCGCTTTCAACTCCGCGATCAGATGCAGCACGCTGTCATCCGACGGCGTGCCGCCGAAAGCCGGACGATCATCGGCCTGCGACACCACATAGGCGAATTCGCGCGGCACGCCCTGCACCGACCAAGTCAGCGGATCGGTCGCCTTGGCAGCGCTGTCGACGCCCGGCCGGATCAGGCAATGTCCGGCGCGCAGATCGGAGCCGAACCAGGCCACGACGATGGCGACACGCTGCAGGTTCGGACACAGCCCTTGAAGATCGTCGAGCGCGGCCACGACATCCGCGCGCGCCGACGCGATATGCCGGTTCTCGGGCGCGGCCTGCCCCGGCCCCGGCACCTGCACCACCGGCGACGGCTCATAGCCGAATTCCGTGGTGCCCGGGATCAGCGTCACCGCTTGCGTCATCGTCTCCAGCAGGCCGATCGGCCGGATCACCTCGAAGGACAGTTGCGGAATGCGGTTGCCGAACGTCTCCAGCGGCAGCCGTTCGAACACCACGTAAGCGAGCCCTCGATAGGCCGGCGCATCGCCCGCGCCCTGTTTGGCGACGATCAGCGCATCGGGCGGCTGCTCCTCACTGCCGCGATAGACGCGAAAATTCACGCCGTCGAGATCGAGCGGCTTGCCATCCGCCCACACCCGGGCGACACGGCCGATCACGCCCTCGCACAGCCCGACCGCGAAATTCGCGAAGTAACTATAGGTCTGCGCCTGATCGCCGGCGCTGCCAAATCCCTTGCCGCCGCCGGCACTCTCCGCCGTCGCCGCAAACTCTTCGAGCTGCGTCGCCCAGATCACCTGCCCGGCCAGCCGCGCACGGCCATAGACCCGCGGCACCGGCGCGCCTTCGCTCGACGCCATGACGTCGAGACTGCCGAGCCGCGGCCCATCCCTGCCGGCACCGCCAGTCCCGAACAGCGCAGTGTCGATGACGCCGCCAAGTGCAGCACCCGCGATCTGGCCGACGATCGAGCCCACCGGCCCAAACACCCCGCCGATCGCAGCCCCTGCGCTGGAGAGAACGAGCGTGGACATGGCGTATCCTCGGTGAGGCGCGCAGAGCAGCAAAAAGCCCCGGTGAGGCCGGGGCGATGAATGTCGTCATCACGAATGTTGGGACCGGAGCCTGCTGGAAAGCGATCGACGTCGCCATCACCATCGCCGGTTCGCGATGGCTTTTGTTGCTACGCAGCCTTCTCGAGCGTGCGTTCGTAATCCTTCAGGCTGGCCTGCAGCCTGATCCGCCACTTCGGCTCAAAGGCCGGCAACGCGGCGTTGACGGCTCTGATCGCCTCCGCCTCGATGGCCTCGCTTCGCGATAGCTTGTCGTGCTCGAACAGCCATTTCGCAACTGAGGACCAGTCCCATAAGGGGCTCTCGGATGTCACGCGCGCGACCGGCGCGGGGAAATGCTTGCCGCGCTGGCCTTTCGAATATTGCGTCATCGCAGCTCTGCTCATCCCGGCGCGCGCGGCGATGTCTGCCAGACTGACCAGCGGATCGGGTTCGACCCGCTCGACCCGTGCGCCGGCAGCGATCACGCATTCCACTGCCGATATGATGGCATTCTCCACGGAGAGCGCCTCTCGCGCGAAGTCTGCAATGATGCGGCCCTTCTGGAAAGCGATCGTCGCATCATCGCATCCGGCCTCGTAAAAGCGATCGGCGAAATCTTCTGCCTCGGGATCGAGACCAGACGCGACGATGCTGAATTCGAATGTCTTCATCTGTGCTGCCCTCCCTGATGGGCGCAGTGATCGATACCCCGCTTCAAATCCTTCGCGTGGTTTTGCGGCGATCTCGGTGTCGACCACACGAACAGTTTGCAGCCGTCCCTGTCATGATGCGCACAGTAGAACTTGCCCCATGCGTGCCCGTTGACCTTGCTCCACGTCCAGCCCTTAGACTCGGCATAGGCGACGACGGCTTCGATGTCCTTGCTTGGATGCACCGGCCGCTTCGCCATCGTCAGACCATCACCCTAGTATAGTGTTAACAGATGTCAACACATCTTGCCGCCCGGATCAGCGCTCCGTGACAAACAACTTAAGGTTGCTGATTGAGTTCAGCAAGTGTCGTTCGAGACATACCGACTCGCTCATGCGCCTCGACACGTCTCCGGAAACCGAAACACATACGCCAGCCTACGTTGCCACCAGGGGGCCAGGGTGACTTCGCACACCGCAGCGCCGTCATGGGCATGGATCATGGTGCCGTCGCCGCTGGCGATGGCGGCGTGTTTGGCGACACAGCCGTGGCGCCAGCGAAACAGCAGCACGTCGCCGGCATCTCGTCGGGCTTCACCGCGACGAGATGCCGGCGGGCTGCGTCTGCCAACGCCTCCTCGCCGCGCGCTTCGGCCCAGTCCGCCGCATAGGGCGGCGGCGATTCCGGCTCGGTGCCGATGCAGTGGCGCCAGACGCCGCGCACGAGGCCGAGGCAGTCGCAGCCGATCCCTTTCAGCGAGGCCTGGTGGCGATACGGCGTGCCGATCCAGCTGCGCGCTTCCGATACGATCGCAGCACCAAATTGCGTTCCCGGCATCGTGTTCTCCCATCAAATGCGCGCCCTCGCAGACGCCGGCCTCAGTCGAACAGCGCCGCACCGCTGGCGTCAGACAGGGTGCCCGGTGACGGGTAGCTCATGATGAAGTCGTTGCCGGGCATGTGCGGGAAACCGCGGAAATTCTCGCTGTTGGCGAAACGATCGCGGCATGTCGCCAGCGTCTTGTCGCAGCCCGCGGTGACCGCGAACGCATCGCCCGCCGCGATCGGCTCCGGCATCGCCTGCCACAGCGATAGCAGCACCTCGCCATCGGCGCGATGCTGCTTCACCTCGATGGACAGCCCGGCATTGCCGCCGCCGGTCCATAGCAGCCGCCCCGCGGTGAAGAAGCCATCGGCGAAATCCGCAAGACCGTCGGCTGTGAACAGCGACGTGCCGCGCATCGCGCCGACCGTGCCGCTGCCGCGCCGCGCGGGATCGGCGAGATCGATCCGGCAACGGCCGTCGCCCAGATCCGCGCTGCATGTCGCCGTGTAGAGGCGCCCGCTCTCCTGCGACAGGAGATCGGCGAGCCCGCGTATCTCGGCCACGAAGGCGATGCCCTCGCGCTTCACCTCGCCGAGCCGCCCGCGCGCCGTCAACACCCGCAGCGAGACGTCGCTCCAGTCCACCAGCCAGGTCTCGAGAGCGGCGCCGTCATAGCGGCCCGCCGCCAGATCGGCGTCGCTGAGGCTGTCGCCATCCAGCGCGCCGGCAATGTCGCCGCCATCGACGGACAGATCGAACCGCCCGCTCGCCTCCGATGCGGCAAAGCCGGTGCCGGCGCGAAACGTCACGCCGTCGAACACGAGATCGCGATCATGATCGGTGAAGCCCGCCGTGACGCCGTCGCGGCGGATCAGCTTCCAGGCCTGCGCCAGCGTGGTGACGCCGCTGTCGAGCCGCGCCTGCAGGGCGGACGGGATCGCTCTCATGGCATGATCTCCACCACCGAAATCTTCGGAATGCCTCCGGCGGTGAAAGCCGACAGATCCACTTCGAGATAATCGGTATCGAACCGCACCGGCACGTCGAAGCGAAAGCCGGCGGTGATCGCAGCCCCCGTGGACGGCACTGCGGCGAGCGTCACCAGGCCGGTGGTCGCATCGCAGGCGAAGCCGGACGACGGCAGTTCGCTGCCATTGACGGCGACCCGCACGCTGCCATCGACGGGCTTGCCGATCGGCCGCTGATAGGGCGCGAAGCCGCTGCCATAAGTCTTCGTCAGAGGAAACACGCGACGCACGCCGTCGCCGGTGCCGATGCCCTGGTCCAGCGGCGTGATGCCGGATAGGCCCGAGAACTGGTCGAGCCGGTCGCGCCAGCGGAAGCCGTAGAGGCGCCCGCGCCGCTCCTCGAAGAACGCCACCACGCTGCGCAGCGCATCCAGCGTCTTGATCCCGTAGCCGGCATCGAAGCGCCGCCGCGAATGCGCCCAGCGCGCATTGCGCTGTTCGCGGCCGGAGCCGAACGACACGATCTCGGTGCGCCGCTCCGGCCCGCCGGCGCTCTTCAGCGCGACGTCGAGCGGAAACAGAACCTCGTGAAAACCACTCATGCTCCGGCTCCGCTACAGGTTGCGCTGGCCGCGCGCGACGGCGCGGGCGATCTGGCCGGTGACGTAACTCTCCGAACGGCGGAAGCTGTCGGCATCCGGCGTCGCGATCTGCACATGGATCACATTGCCGCCGCCCTGCGCGGCAACGCCGAGGCTGCCATCGGCGGCGCGCTGCAGCGGCATGATGGCTTCCGGCCCGGCTTCACCGGCGAGACCGGTGCCGCCGGCCATCGGGAAATAACTGGGCGTGCCGATGATGCCGCCGGCCGCGAACGGTTTGACATTGCTGACATTGCCGATCAGGCTAGACACGATGCCCTGCAATCCGCTGGCGACCCCCGAGGTCGGATTGGACGCCAGCGACGTCATCTTGCCCGCCAGCGCTTTCAGCACGTCGTCGAATTTCTGGCCGCCGGCGCTCGACGATGCAAAAGCCTGCGTCATCGTCTTGGCAAAGGTCGTCGCGGCCGATGTCAGCGCAACCGTCTTCGTGGTCAGCCCCTCGACATTCGCGGCCGCTCCGCCGAGATCGTGGGTGTCACTCATGGCCCGCCTCGCAATCCGGAAATTGTTGCATCAGTTCGCTGAGCCTGACACGGCCAATGGCTTCGGTGCCGCCGCCGCGCAGCACGGTCATCGCCGCCGCCAGTTCGCGCGGCGTCATGCGCCAGAACGCATCCGGCGATAATTTCAAAAGCCCGAAGCCGATCTGCATCGCCGCGGCCCATGGAAACGGCGTCATCGCGCGGCCTCGCCGAACGTCGCGGCGATCAACTCTGCCGCAATGGCAACGAAGCCTGCCGCGGCGCCCTCGGCCGTCATCGCCGCCACCTCGTCGTCGCTCACCGCGTCGCCGGCGCCGCGCAGGCCGGCGCCGATGATGCGCACGAGATCGCGCGCCGACAATCGCCCGCTGCCGAACCGCTCCGCCAGCGCGACCAGATCGCCGGCGCCGAGCGCTGTTTCCAGTTCCGCCAGGGCGCCGAGCGTCAGCACCAATGTGCGCTGCCGCCCGCCGAGCTCGGCGGCAATCTCGCCGCGGTGTCGGTTCGCCATCACGCTCTCCTCATGCCGCCGCAAAGGACAACGGCCCCGCCGACTCCAGCGCGATGTCGAAGGTCACTTCGCCATTGTGCTCGCCGGCGAATTCCAGGCTGGCGATCTGGAATAGGCCGGCGATGGTGCCGAAATCCGGCACCGCGATCTGGCAATCGCTGATGCTGCCGTCGAAGAACTGCTGGCGCACCAGCGCATCCGAGGCGCCGTCCTTGAACAGTCCACGCCCCGACAGCGAGGCGCGGCGCACACCGGCACCGGACAGCAGCTCGCGCCAGCGATCGACCGACTCTGCGTGGGTGATATCCACCAGCTCGGCATTGAAGGCGATGCGCCGCGACCGTAATCCGGCCACCGTCACGTAACTGCTGCCGTTGTGGATCTTCAGCAGCAGATCCTTGCCCTTCTGTGCGGCCATGCCGTGCTCTCCTGTCAGCTCAAAGGTTCGGTGACGGCGCGGAATCGCACCATCGCGTGATAGGTGCGGCCGTCGCTTTCGCGGCGGATATCGGCGACAGCGAAGCGCAGATTGATCAGCCGGTGCCCCGCGGGCTGCAACGGCGCGTCGTCGAGCGCCTGCAGCAGCGCGCCGGCGATCACATGCGCCTCCTTCTGGCCGCCCTGGCGCGACCACGCATGCAGCTCCAATCGGTGCTCCTGCACACGGCCGTCGTCGGTGGAGAGATCGGTGATGCGGGCATCGCCCAGCGTCACGTAGGGGAACGCGGCATCGCGCGGTACCTCGTCATGCACGCGGGCGCCGCCGAGCACGGCGAGCAGCGCTGGATCGGCTTTCAGCGCGGCATGAACCGCCGCGCGCAACGCGACATTGGCAGCTGGCATGCGTGTCTCCCTGCGTCACACGACGCGGTAGTCGACATGGATCTCGGTGAAGCGACCATCGGCGCTGTTGGATAGCGCTGTGATGCGATAGATGCGGTCGCCGTCGCGCAGCCGATGCTGCAATGTCAGCGCGAGCCCGCTGCGCAGCACGATGCGCAGCCGCACCACGGCGCCATCCGCATCGGCCTCCACCGCATGCTGCACGCGGTCGGGCATTACCGCGGCCCAGACGGTGGCGATCGCCGCATAGGCGCGCCGCACGCCGCCCTGCCCGTCATCGGTGTCCACCGGCGCCTCGACGACGAGGCGCGTTTTCATGCGGCCGGGATTTTTCATAGCGC
>JAPLPC010000206.1:9063-10049 GCA_026400425.1 Hyphomicrobiales bacterium
TCATACCAGTGCGCCACCAGCATCCGCACCGCGTGGCGCAGATCCGCCGGCACGTCCGCCGCCACGTCGCCGTAGCCGCAGGACACATCGAGCACGATGCCCGCGGTGGCCCGCCCCGGCGCCGGCAGCGCAAACCCTGGTGCGGCGATCGCATTGCCGGCGACATCGACCACAAAACTCTCGCCGTCGATCGCATGCGCGGTGCCATCCGCATCGACCACCTGCGCCGCCAGCAGCGCCTGCAGCGGCCCGATCCGCGGCGCGAACCGGCCGGTGCGCGGCCATGCATCGAACACGAAGCGCCAGGTCTGCGTCAGCAAGGCGCGCCGCGTCGCCGCTTCCACATGGTTCCGCGCCGCCGCGATCAGCGCGGCGATGACAGTATCGTCGTCCTCGTGCGCGACGCGCAGAAACGCCTTCGACTCGAGCAGCGACAGCGGCTCCTGTGTCGGCGAAGTGAGCAGAAATGCAGCCATGCAGCCCTCGCGCGTGGAAATGAGACAATTCAGGCAATTGACATCGCAACCCTGCGGCGGTGACATCCCGCCATGATTCATTCACGACGCGCGCGCGCGGTGGCGGCGCTTGCTTCATTGGTTGCCGTGCAGGCTTTCATGACCCCGGCGCAGGCGCTGGTCGGCGGTGCCAGGGTCGATCAGGATGCGCTCGCACGCGGCGTGCTCACCATCGTCGGCTCGCGCGGCAATTTCTGTTCGGGCACGCTGATCGCGCCGACACTGGTGTTGTCGGCCGCGCATTGCGTGACGCCGGGCGCCAGTTACAAGATCGTGCAATATGACGCGCAGCGGCAGCCGCAGCTGATCGCTGTGAAGCGCGTCGCCGATCATCCCGGTTTCAATGCGCAAGGCATCCGGGCGCATCGCGCCAGCGCCGATATCGCGCTGCTGCAGCTCAACGAGCCGTTGCCCGGTACCGCCGCGCTGCCGTTCGGCCGGCCGCTGGAACCGTTCGAGGCCGGCCAGGCC
>JAPLPC010000228.1 GCA_026400425.1 Hyphomicrobiales bacterium
TATCGGCGACATGGTCGATGGCTGGCAGACCTGCGAGCGTCTCGCCGGCCATCCCGACAGGATTATCCCAGGCCATGATCCGCTGGTGCGCGAACTCTATCCGCGCATCGATGGCTCAGTGGATGCGTATGCCGTGCATCAGCCGCCGGCCCGCTCCTTCGTGAAAAGCCAGGCTCAATAGGCGTCCGCTTTGTGTGGATGCCGGGTCTGTACCAGATCCAGGCTGCGCTCGATCTTGTCCAGCGCATGCGCGAAATCGCGGCGCTCCTGCGCCGTGAGGCATGACAGGATGTCCTTTTCCTTCGCCAGCAGGCGCGGGATCAGTTCGTCATAAAGCGTCTTGCCGTGGCGCGAGAGCCGCAGTTCGAAGGCACGGCGGTCGATGCTGTTCTCGACCCGTTCGATAAGTCCGCGTGCCAGCAGCGTCGTCACCGCGCGGCTGATGGTGGATTTATGCGTCCGCGTGCATTGCGCGATGAATTGTGCGCTGCAGGCGTCGTCGCGAAAGCCGAGGGTCGCCATCACCCGCCATTCCGGAATGTCGAGCCCGTAGAGCGTCTGATATTCCTCGGACAGCGCGTGGCTCACCTCGGCGGCCAGCCGGTTGAGCCGGAACGGAACGAAGCGGAACAGATCGAGCTCAGCCATCAGGGTGTCATTCTTGGGTTGACGTGATCCACCGGTCGGCGCTTAATTGGTTGCAAGTGAGACTAGTTTAGCGAGCGGGTCGCCGGTTGACCAGATCATCGGCCAGGCCCGCTGCATAAGACTCGCATCAGGAAACCACCAGGGACGCGACGGATGGCGCCACCGGCCCGCCAATTCAGTTATCGCCGCCATGCCGATCAGGATCGTGCGCCGCAGTCCGTCGCCTATCATCCGGTCGTGGTGGTCGGCGCTGGACCCGTAGGACTGTCGCTGGCGATCGATCTTGCGCTACGCGGCCAGAGCGTCGTCCTGCTCGATGATGCCGATCGGATCGGCGATGGTTCGCGCGCCATCTGCTTCTCGAAGCGCTCGCTGGAATATTGGGATCGCCTCGGCGTCGCCGATCGCATGATCGACAAGGGCGTCGTGTGGAAGGTCGGCAAGATCTTTCTCGGCCCGGAGATGCTGTATCAGTTCGACCTGCAGCCCGAGGACGGTCACAAGATGCCGGCCTTCATCAATCTGCAGCAGTATTACGCCGAAACGTTTCTGGTCGATGGCGCGCTCGCGCACCCGGGCATCGACCTGCGTTGGCGCAACAAGGTGACCGGGCTGGTTCAACGCAACGATCACGCCGAACTCACCATAGACACGCCGGATGGGCCCTATGCGCTGCGGGCGTCTTACGTGATCGCCTGCGATGGCGCGCGCTCGCCGTTGCGCAGCATGGTCGGTGCAGACTTCGAAGGCGAAGTGTTCGAGGATCAGTTTCTGATTGCCGATGTCAGAATGACTGCCGAGTTCCCCACCGAGCGCTGGTTCTGGTTCGACCCGCCGTTTCACAGCGGCCAATCGGCGCTGCTGCATCGCCAGCCCGATGACGTCTGGCGGATCGATCTGCAACTCGGGCCGGACGCCGATCCGCTCGAGGAGCGCCGGCCCGAGCGCGTGCGCCCACGCATCGCGCGCATGCTGGGCCATGATGATTTCGAGTTCGAGTGGATTTCGGTCTATAAATTTCAGTGTCGGCGCATGCGCAATTTTGTGCATGACCGCGTGATCTTCGCCGGCGATGCCGCACATCAGGTGTCGCCATTCGGTGCGCGCGGCGCGAATTCGGGCCTGGAGGATGCCGAGAATCTCGCCTGGAAACTGGCGCTGATCCTGAGCGGAGACGCGCCGGCGACACTGCTCGCGAGTTACGATGCCGAGCGTGGCTTCGCCGCCGACGAGAACATTCGCGCCTCCACCCATGCCACCGATTTCATCGCGCCGCATTCGAAGCAGGAGCAACGTCTCCGCCAAGCCGTGCTGGCGCTCGCCAAGGAGGCCGATTTCGCCAAGCGCATGGTCAATGGCGGACGGCTGTCGGTGCCATCGATCTATCAGACGCCGCTCTCGACGGCGGATAGCGACGATTGGCACGCTGGTCCGACGCCGGGCGCGCATATGCCGGACGTGCCTCTCGTCAGCGACGATGGTGCGCAGGTGTTTCTCTCGGAACGTTTCGCTCAAGCAGGACGCCGCTTTGCCGTGCTGCATTCCGATGCTGCGGTGATCGAATTGCCCGACGGCATTGCTCGCCTGGCGATCGGCGATGATGCGCAGCTGCGCGACCACTCGGGATTGTTCAAGGCGCGCTACGGCGCCGATGCCGGGACGGCCTATCTGCTGCGACCCGATGGCTATGTCGCGGCGCGGTTTCGCCATCCAACGCCGGCCGCAATCACCGCCGCCCATGCGCGCGCAATCGGGCAAGTCTGATCATGCCGCTCTCCGTGCAATCGAATTTCGCCGATCCCGATGCCGCCTATCGCCGCATCGTCGAGGCGCATCGCGGCCTCGGCGACGCGCAGAGCGCATTGCTGGATGCAGCGCTGGTGTTGATCCTCGCCAATCATATCGGTGACATCGCCGTGCTGGATGATGCAATCGCATTGGCGAAGCGTCGGTTGCCGGAAGACACGCGCTCCACCGCAACGATCTGAATACGCAAGCTGCAAGGATATCGACAATGGCAAAAGGTTTCGCATCCTCCACCGACATGGCTGAGAAGACGATCACCTTCTCGGAAATCGGCCCCGATCTTTACGCCTTCACGGCGGAGGGCGATCCGAATTCGGCGGTGATCGTGGGCGATGACGGGTGTATCGTGTTCGATGCGCAGGCCACGCCGGCGCTGGCGGGCAAGGTGATCGAACGCGTCCGCACGGTCACCGACAAGCCGATCAAATATGTCGTGCTGTCGCATTATCATGCCGTGCGCGTGCTTGGCGCCTCGGCGTTCCAGGCGCAGGGCATCGTGTCATCGCTGGAAACCCAGCGCCTCATCGAGGAGCGCGGCCAGCAGGACTGGGATTCCGAATTCGGCCGCTTCCCGCGCCTGTTCCAGGGCTCCGAAAGCATTCCAGGGCTGACCTGGCCGACACTCGCTTTCGAAGGCGAGATGTCGATCTATCTCGGCAAGCGCGAGGTGCGGCTGATGCAGCTGGGCGCCGGGCATACCTCGGGCGATATCGTCGCATGGGTGCCCGATGCTGAGGTGATGTTTTCGGGCGATCTCATCGAATATCACTCGGCCTGCTATTGCGGCGATGCCTGGTTGCGCGAATGGCCGGGTACGCTGGATGAAATCCGAAGCTTCAATCCGAAAGCCATCGCGCCGGGCCGCGGCGATGCGCTGAAGGGCCTCGACACCACCCGCGAGGCGATGGCCATGACGCGCGATTTTGTCACCTCGCTCTATGGCGCCGCCGAGCTCTCGGTTGCGAAAGGCCGAACGCTGAAGGAGACCATGGCGGCCACCCGCGAGGTGATGGACAAAAAATTCGCGAGCTTCGCCATCTACGAACATTGCCTGCCGTTCAATGTCTCACGTGCCTATGACGAAGCATCGGGCATCGAAGACCCCGTGATCTGGACCGACAAGCGCGACCGCGAGATGTGGGCCGCCCTACAGGGAGAGTGAGCATGAATATCACCACCGCGCCTGACAAGATCATCCGCGCCTCCGCGCAGATCACGCCCGATTATATGTCCGGCTTCGGCAATTCGTTCGAGACCGAAGCGCTGCCGGGGGCGCTGCCCGTTGGTCGCAATTCGCCGCAGCGCTGCGCCTATGGCCTCTATGCGGAGCAGCTGTCAGGTTCGCCCTTCACCGCGCCGCGCGGCAGCAATGAGCGCTCGTGGCTGTACCGCATCCGTCCGTCGGTGAAGCATTCCGGCCGCTTCAGCAAGGTCGATCGCCGGCATTGGCGCACCGCGCCGTGCCACGAGAACGATCTTCCCATTGCGCAACTGCGCTGGGATCCGCTGCCGATCCCTGGCGAAAGTCTTACCTTCGTCGATGGCATTCATACCATGACCACCGCGGGCGACGCTGGTGCCCAGGCGGGCATGGCCGCGCATGTCTATCTGATCACAGCATCCATGGTGGATCAGCATTTCTACAATGCCGATGGCGAGCTGATGGTCGTGCTGCAGCAGGGCAGGTTGCTATTCATCACCGAATTCGGCCGCATTGATGCCGAGCCCGGCGAGATCGTGGTGATCCCGCGCGGCGTCAAGTTTCGTGTCGAGCTGCCGGATGGTCCTGCGCGCGGCTATCTGTGCGAGAATTACGGCGGCGCCTTCACGCTGCCCGAACGCGGCCCGATCGGCGCCAATTGCCTTGCCAATGCCCGCGATTTCCTGACGCCGGTGGCGTATTACGAAGACAAGGACACGCCGACCGAACTCTATGTGAAATGGGGCGGCGAACTTTATGTTACCCAGCTCGGCCACTCACCGATCGATGTGGTGGCGTGGCATGGCAATTACGCGCCCTACAAGTATGATCTGCGAACCTTCTCACCGATCGGCGCCATCGGCTTCGATCACCCCGATCCGTCGATCTTTACGGTGCTCACCGCGCCGTCGGAAACGCCGGGCACGGCGAATATCGATTTCGTGATTTTCCCCGAACGCTGGATGGTGGGCGAGAACACCTTCCGTCCGCCGTGGTATCACATGAACATCATGTCGGAATTCATGGGCCTGATCTATGGCGTCTATGATGCCAAGCCGCAGGGCTTCGTGCCCGGCGGGATCAGCCTGCACAACATGATGCTGCCGCATGGGCCGGATCGCGAAGCGTTCGATCACGCCAGCAACGGCGAATTGAAGCCAGTGAAGCTGACGGGCACCATGGCCTTCATGTTCGAAACGCGCTTTCCGCAACGCGTGACGGACTATGCGGCGAAGACGCCGGCGTTGCAGAGTGATTATGCCAATTGCTGGAACGGGCTGGAGAAGCGCTTCGATCCGGCCAAGCCGTAACGACGGCGGGCGCAATCACCTCAGCGCCTTCAATGGAAGCCTGCTGGTCTCCTTCAATCGGTCGAGCACGATCGATGAGCGCACATGTGCGACGCTTTGATGCGGCATCAGCACGTCGTTGACGAGCGCCGACAAGCCCTTGAGGTCGCGCAGCACCGCCTTCAGCACATAATCGGCGTCGCCGGTGAGCGAATAGGCGTCCTGAATTTCGTCGACACGCGCCACCAGCGTGCGAAATTTCCTGGCGTTGTCGGGGGAATGGGTGGCAAGCGTCACCTGAATGAAGGCGACCACGCCGAAGCCGAGCGCCTCGGGATCCAGGTCGGCGTGATAGCCTGCGATCACCTTCTCGCTTTCGAGCCGCATGCGCCGTCGCGAGCATTGCGAGGCGGACAGGCCGACGCTGTCGGCCAACTGCTGGTTGGTCAGTCGGCCATCCTTTTGCAGCGCGCCTAGCATCTTCAGATCGAACGAATCCACTTCGATCATGCGCCGCATGCTCCTTTGATGCACGGATCGTGCATTATCATGCCATCCACCGACTGAAATTGCACGCACCTTGCGTGCCGAAACCCGCAATCTGCCGTCAAGCGGGATGTGTCCGCAATCGATCTGGGAGAACCACCATGGGTCCGTTTCCGCATGACGCGCCGGCCGCCACGATATCGGCGGACAACCCGATGGGCACTGACGGATTCGAGTTCGTCGAATATGCGCATCCCGATCCCGAGCAGCTCCACAGCCTGTTCAAGCTGATGGGCTACACACCTGTCGCCCGCCACAAGACCAAGGCAATCACCGTCTATCGTCAGGGTGACATCAACTACCTCGTCAACGAACAGCCGGGCAGCCACGGTTTCGAATTCGTTGCCGCACATGGCCCCTGCGCGCCGTCGATGGCGTTCCGGGTCGTCGATGCGCAGAAGGCTCATGACCGTGCCGTGGCGCTTGGCGCCGAGTCGGCCAATGTGGGTCCGTCCGGGAAGACCCTCGACGTCCCCGCCATCAAGGGCATCGGCGGCAGCCTGCTGTATTTCATCGATCGCTACGGTGCCAAAGGCTCGGCCTATGACGCCGAGTTCGAATGGCTCGGCGCCAGCAACCCGCGGCCCGAAGGCGTGGGTCTGTTTTATCTCGATCATCTCACCCATAACGTCCACCGCGGCCGCATGGATGTGTGGACCGGCTTCTACGAAAAGCTGTTCAACTTTCGCCAGATCCGCTTCTTCGACATCGAGGGCCGCGCCTCCGGCCTGTTTTCGCGCGCGCTGACCAGCCCGGACGGCAAGATCCGCATTCCCATCAACGAGGACGCCGGCGACAGCGGTCAGATCGAGGAATACCTCACCACCTATCGTGGTGAAGGCATCCAGCACATCGCCTGCGGCGTGAAAGATATCTATGCCAGTATCGAGCGGCTGCGCGCCGATGGGCTGCCATTCATGCCATCGCCGCCCGTGACCTATTTCAGCAACATCGACACACGCCTGCCCAAGCATGGCGAGGATGTCGCGCGCCTGCAGACCAACGGAATCCTGATTGACGGTGAAGGCGTCGGCGAGGGCGGCGGGAGGAAAGTGCTGCTGCAGATCTTCTCGGCAAATGCGATCGGCCCGATCTTTTTCGAGTTCATCCAGCGCAAGGGCGACGACGGTTTCGGCGAAGGCAATTTCAAGGCGCTGTTCGAATCGATCGAGGAAGATCAGATTCGCCGCGGCGTCCTGCGTGCCACCGACAAGAGTGCTGCCTAGCGCTACGCAACCTTCTTCGCGTTCAATTCGGTGTAGATGGCGCGTTCGAAATCCGAGAACACCTGCAGGCAGGCGCGATCGGCGAATGGCAGCACCTGCATCAGGATCACACCGGTGACATCGCGCACCGGATCGATCCAGTAATAGGTGTTGGCAAGCCCAGCCCAGGCCAGGCTGCCGGCGCTGCGGCCTTCCGGTGTCGCGGCCATGTTGATCACGAAACTGAGGCCGTGCTTTTTCGCAATGCCGGGGCAGAGCTCCGCATCGTTGGTTACGGTCGGCATCGCAGATCGCATCGGCGTGACGTGGAGATCGCCGATATGGTTCTCGCTCATCAGCGCTACCGTTTCCGGCTGTAGCAGGCGCTGGCCATTGGCTGCGCCCTTGTTCAGCATCATGCGCGTGAATTTGATGTAGTCGGGCGCGGTGCCGTAAAGGCCGCCGCCACCGGCGAAGAATTCGGGCTCCTGCCCGATCTCGAAATCGATCGGCGCCAGCGATCCGTCCTCGTGCCGCCGATGCATCTTCACCAGCCGCTGGCGCTGCGCCTCGCCGATCCGAAACGCGGTATCGGACATGCCGAGCGGATCGAGAACATGCTCTCGAAAATACAGGTCGAGCCGCTGTCCGCTCGCGGCTTCCACCGCCTTGCCGACAAAGTCGATATTGGTGCCGTATTCCCACCGCGTGCCCGGATCCGTCATGATCGGCACTCGCATGGCGGCGTGCAGGCCGGTGCGAAAGGCCGGCGTTCCCGTCTTTTGCAGCCAGCGCCCCATATCGGCATTCATCATGTCGTAACAGAAGCCGGCGGTGTGGGTGAGCAATTGCCGCAGGGTGATCGGCCGCCGCGCCGGGCGCAATTGCGGCTCGCCGTCGGCGTCGAAGCCGTCCAGCACCTGGATAGCCGCGAGGTCCGGCAGCAACTCGCCAATCGGTGCATCCAGCGACAGCTTGCCGCGCTCGACCAGTTGCATCGCTGCCGTGGCGGTGATCGCTTTGGTCATCGAGGCGATCCAGAACACGCTGTCGAGGGTCATGGCGGCATCGTTGCCAATGTCGCGTTTGCCGAAAGCGCCCTGGTAAATGACCCCGTCACCGTGAGCCGCCATCACAACGGCGCCCGGGATAATGCCGCTGGTGCAGGCGTCCTGCATGATCCGATCGATCGCGGCATTCATATGCATGGCATCCTCCTGAACGCTTATCATTTCATTCAAATAGTGGCATCAGCGCCCCGCGCTTCACGCCGGGGTCTCTGCGAAGTGATCAGAATACCTCTGGCTCCGCGATGTGGGCCTGCCCATTTGGTGTGCTGACGATTGCACGATTCCGCAGGAACAAAAACGGCGAAATCCTGTTCAGATCGCAGCTGAACGTGACGGCGCTTTCCGACACTAACGAGTATGGCAGATGCGGCACGGCCGCGGAGTACGACCTATGATTGCGAACTGGAGTGAATGGAAGCGTTATCCCCGCGCATCGCGTGGCGAGGTCATCGAGGCGCCGATCGGGGCGGGACTTTTCGAGATCCGGGTTGCCCAAACTGGGGCATTGTACGCGTTCGAGGCGACGGACAATCTGGCGCAGGCGCTTGCAAAAATCTCGGCGCCGCCAAAATCATTTATTTCCTGGTTTGGTCGCCGCGATGCAGCAATGCTGCCTGATCTCGAATACCGGACTTTCTCGACGGCGAGCCGCGCCCACGCCAAGATCGCTTTCGAGCGAATGATAGATCGGCGCGAGACCTATATGCGCGGCGCGGCTTGAGCGAAGTCAACGGTGAGGCCTTAGGCCGCTAACCGCGATAGCTGCCATTCGCCACACAAGGGCATTCGCCCCTGTACTCTTGCGCTGTTCCGCGGCTATAGGTCCGCGATATCCTGCAGGAGAAATGCCCATGTCATCGACCTCGTCGTCCTCGCTGTCCGCCCGGTTGAAAGACCCATCGCTGCTGCGCGACAAGTGCTACATCGACGGCGCCTGGGTGGGGGCCGGCGAGACCGTGGTCACCAATCCGGTCAATATGGCCGAGATTGCCAAGGTGCCGAACATGGGCGCCAAGGAAACTACGCAGGCCGTCGAGGCTGCTGAGAAAGCGTTTCCGGCCTGGGCCAAATTCACCGCCAAGCAGCGCTCCAATATCCTGCGCAAATGGTTCGAACTGATCATCGCCAATCGCGAGGATCTGGCGCTGATCCTGACCACCGAGCAGGGCAAGCCGCTGGCGGAGGCGCTGGGCGAAGTCGACATCGGCGCCGCCTATATCGAGTTCTTCGCCGAGGAAGCGCGGCGCGTTTACGGCGAAACAATTCCGACCCAGCGCGCCGATGCGCGGCTGCTGGCGATCAAGCAGCCGATCGGCGTCTGCGGTGCCATCACGCCATGGAATTTTCCGAATTCGATGATCACCCGCAAAGTGTCGCCCGCGCTCGCCGCCGGTTGCACAGTGGTGCTGAAGCCCGCCAATGAGACGCCGCTGTCGGCGCTGGCACTCGCCGAACTCGGCGAACGCGCCGGCATCCCGAAAGGCGTGCTCAACATCATCACCGGCGATGCATCCGCCATCGGCCTGGTGCTGTGCGAACATCCTGCGGTGCGGTTCGTCGGTTTCACCGGTTCGACCAATGTCGGAAAGA
>JAPLPC010000298.1:0-764 GCA_026400425.1 Hyphomicrobiales bacterium
CGACGACTCGTCTCTCTCCTTCCGGGCGGAATTCGTGTTGTCGAGCCAGACTCTGCTGTTCGGGAGATCGCCCTATGGGCACAGAGAAGCCTGAAAGATAGCTCGCCGAGCTAACGATTCCGTCGCACGCCCGGTCACGAGCGAGTAAAGTGTTGAACGAACCACCTAGCGAAAAGGAAAATTATGGGCTTTCTCGGCAACCTCAATGGGTGGCACCTGATTATTATCATCGCTGTCATCGTGCTCCTCTTTGGTGCTCCAGAACTTCCCGGTCTTGCGCGCAGTCTCGGTCAGTCGTTGCGTATCTTCCGTGGTGAAATGAAGACGATGAAGGAAGAAAAGAATAAGAATTCGGAAGACGCAGCGGATACGTCATCGAGTCGCGTGTCCTCGAGCTCAGCCAACTCAACGAGCGTGACGAAGGTCTCATCCGCGAAATCTGCGTCAACGACGGCTCGTAAGCCTGCGGCGAAGAAGCCGTCCTCGTAATACGTGTCCTCCCAGGCACGTGGAAGGTCTCGCCGCAGCGGTCGAATGACGCTTGGCGCGCATCTGCGAGAGTTTCGTAAGCGCCTGTACTTTGCTGCAATCGGAATCATTGCCGGTGCCATTGCGGCCTCGGCGACGGTCGAGACCAACACGATCACCATCGATCCCGATCGGCTGCTCGATCTCAAGCCCGGCGAAAGCTATGGCGCCCCCGACGAATTCAACAATCTCGATTTCCCGATCAATCCAGAGCGCGTCGCGCCGGTGCTGCGCCG
>JAPLPC010000298.1:844-16209 GCA_026400425.1 Hyphomicrobiales bacterium
CCGCGACGGCGTGCTGCTGCTCGACAGCCGCAGTCTGTATGGCCGCGGCGACGTATTGCGATTCGAACTGCCACCGCCCACCACCGAAAAGCCAGGCATCGTCGAACGCGCGACGATCGCGGTCCGTACCTGGCTCAATCGCGGCGACCTGCCACTGTATCGCGAACTCGGCCCGGAAAACGGCAACGGCTATCAAGAGGTCCAGCAGTCGCTCGACGGTATGAAATCGAGCATGGTGCGCATCAACGAACGCGGCGAGGTAATCGTCTCGGTGGCTGTGCCGGTTCAGCGATTCCGCGCCGTGCACGGTGCCCTGATGCTATCGACGCAGGGTGACGACATCGACCAGATGGTGACGGCCGAACGGCTCGCGATCCTGAAAGTGTTCGCCGTGGCGATGGTGGTCATGATCGTGCTGTCGCTGCTGTTGGCCTCGACCATCGCCGGACCGGTACGCCGTCTCGCTGACAGCGCCGAACGCGTTCGCCGCCGTATCCGCACGCGCGTCGAGATACCCGACTTCACCAATCGCCGCGACGAGATCGGCCATCTGTCCGGCGCGCTGCGCGACATGACGGGTGCCTTATACAACCGCATGGAAGCGATCGAGATGTTCGCCGCCGACGTCTCGCACGAATTGAAGAATCCGCTGACTTCGCTGCGCTCCGCCGTGGAAACCCTGCCGCTGGCGAAGACCGAGAACAGCCGCAGGCGCCTGCTCGAAGTCATCGAGCATGACGTGCGCCGGCTCGACCGCCTGATCTCGGACATTTCCGATGCCAGCCGCCTCGATGCCGAGCTGCAGCGCAACGATGTCGCGCCGGTTAATTTGCGTACGCTGCTCGATACGCTCACCACCGTCGCCAATGAAACCAAGCTCGGCCACGATGTCGGGGTCGAAATCCGTTTCGAGGGAGCTGCCACCGATACGTTCTCCGTGCCCGGCCACGACTCGCGGCTCGGTCAGGTGATCACCAATCTCGTCACCAACGCGCAGTCGTTCTCGACGCCGGGCGGCAAGGTGCGCATCGTCTGCCGGCGATTGAAGGCGCGAATCGAGATCGTGGTGGACGACGACGGTCCCGGCATCGGGCCGGACGCTCTGGAGCGCATCTTCGAGCGTTTTTATACCGACCGGCCGCATCAGGGCTTCGGCCAGAATTCCGGTCTCGGCCTGTCGATCTCCAAGCAGATCGTCGAGGCCCATGGCGGCACCATCTGGGCCGAGAACCGCATCGGTGCCACCAGCCCCGATGGCGAACTGCCGGTGCTCGGCGCCCGCTTCGTCGTGCGGTTGCCGGCGATATGAACCGGGCCTCCGCCAGCGTGCACGCTTCGGCCGTGCTGATCGGCGACCGCGCAGTCCTGATCCGCGGGCCGTCCGGCTCCGGTAAATCGCGTCTGGTGTTCGACCTGATCCTCGCCGCCCAGGCCGGACAGGTGCCGGAGGCCATGCTCGTCGCCGACGACCGCGCCTTCTTGGAGGTCACCGAGGAGGGATGGCTGCGGGTCCGCCCGGCGCCAGAATTGGTCGGCTTGCTGGAAATCCGTGGTTTGGGTATCAGACGCCTCGATTGCGCCACCGCTGCCATCGTGGGGCTGGTGGTCGATCTCGACGCTGCCGATGCCGCGCGCCTGCCCGACGCGGAAGCGCTACGGATACGGTTGCAAGGCGTTGAAATCCCTCGAATCCCGGTCGGCTTCGGCTTTGCGCCATTGCCGCTGGTGGCTGCCTACCTGACGACAACCGAGGGCATCTCGTCGCTGCGACCTTAGCGCGATTGCTCGAAGGGAATTGGTAACCATATTAGTCCCACACTCGCCACCGGCCAGACCCGCCCGAGACCCGACAAAGGTCGCATTTTAAGGGTGTTTCGCGAAGAGTCCCCTTGCATAGGGGCTCTGGATGGTCAAAGTGGCGCTTTCGTGCGGCGCACCATAGGCGTCCACGAGGAGTTTCCAATGATTGGTCTGGTACTTGTGACCCATGGGCGCCTTGCTGACGAGTTCAAGGCAGCGCTCGAACACGTAATGGGTCCGCAACAACAAATCGAAGCCGTGACGATCGGTGCGGAAGATGACTCCGATCTGTGTCGCAGCGACATTATCGAAGCCGTCAACCGCGTCGATAGCGGTGACGGTGTCGCGATCCTGACTGACATGTTCGGCGGCACCCCGTCGAGCCTCGCCATCTCGTGCATGAGCCGGCCGAAGGTCGAGGTGCTGGCCGGTATCAATCTGCCAATGCTGGTCAAGCTCGCCAAGGTCCGCGAAGAGCGCACGCTGCCCGATGCCATCGCCATGGCACAGGAAGCCGGCCGCAAATACGTCACCATCGCCAGCCGGGTGCTCGCCGGCAAATGAGCGAAGCTCTCTCCCGCGAATTGCCCATCATCAACAAGCGTGGCCTGCATGCCCGCGCCTCCGCGAAATTCGTGCAGCTGGTCGAGAAGTTCAATTCCGATGTCACCGTGACTCGCAATGGCGAAACGGTCGGCGGCACCTCGATCATGGGCCTGATGATGCTCGCCGCCGGCATCGGCACCAGCATCGTCGTCACCGCGAAAGGCCCTGACGCTCAGGAAACGCTCGACGCAATCGCGCAATTGCTGAGCGACAAATTCGGCGAAGAGTAGCCTCTCTCTACGATCTAGCCGGCGCCACGAAATACACGTGCCAGCGCGACGACACGCCCGCCTGCCCCCGGAAGAATCGCCGCGTCGAGACCACCACCCGCTCCGCGCTGGCGGCGTTCTCTTTCATCCAGTCTTCGCATGCCGCGAACCTCGTGTCGGTCGGATCGCAAATGCCGACAAAGCCGGCGCGCTTCGCTTCGTCCAGCGACAGCAAACCAGAGCCGATCTTTTCGTTAGGCACGAAAGGCAGCGGATGATCGACGCTGTAGAACGTCATCTGATCGGCGACATCGACATAGCCGATCACAGCAGCCCATCGCGCATGCGCGCGGGTGTGCCACATCTCGGTCAGTTGGCGCGCCAGCTGCGAGTAGGAGACATGTTCGAAATTGCCTTGGTCATCGCGCGGCATGCTCGCGATCGCGATCTGCGGCGCCAGGCCGAGCGTGGCCAGCGAGAGGGTCAGCCACACCGCCGCGATCCGGGGCAGCGCCACCCGCGGCATGCGCAATGACGGGATCGCGATGAAGGCGAGCGGCACCAGGAAGAACAGCGAGATGCCCCAGTCGGTCTTGATGTAGATATCGAAAATCAGCGCGCCGATCGGTGGCCCGATGGCAACGATGGCCTGGATCAACCAGATATTCAGCGCCTGCTCGCGATTGACGGACGGATTGTCCTGGATCGACCATGGCCGCTTCACGAAGCCACGCGGATCGCGCGCCGCCATCGACCACCAGCGCGGCGCCCAGGCCAGCACGGCCCCCGCGATAGCCAATGGCAGCAGCAGCAGCGCGACATTGTGCCCGATATAGCCCCACACCAGTTGCACGCTCTGCCAGTGCGACGAAATGACGTAAGTGCCGGTGGCATAGAGGAATGGCGCGTAATGGGCGCTACGCACCCAGTCGATATGCGGCAGCATTGCCGCGACCATGGTGGCAATGGCCATCCATGGCGCCGGCGAACGCAGAAACAGCATGCGTTGCGGATGGATCAACGCGGCGAGACCAACCGCACCGATCATCGTCACCACCCAGTATTTGCACATCAGTGCCAGCGCGCCGGCCAGGCCGAGCAACACGCCGGAGCGGATCGTGCGCTTCTCGAACGCATGCAGATAGGCAAGCACCAGCAACGGCAGCGGGATCAGCTGTACCAAATCGGCGTTGAACTTGAAGCCCTTGAAATTGAAGATCGGATACAGCGCCACCATCACCAGCACGAAAAACGCCCTGCGGTGATCGACCACCCGCAGCGCGATCGCCCAGCAGGTGATCATGCCGATCCCCACGGTGGTCATGGCCAACGCATAGGACGCCCAATCCGCGGTCGGGAAGACGCTGAACCATGCGCCTGCGATCCAGCCCGACAGCGGCGGATGTTTGCCGTAACCGAGCAGGAACTTCTGTCCCCAGGCATAAGCCTCGGAGACGTCGAAATGCACGTCCTGCGCCGCCTTGATCTGGGTGAGGATGGCGGTCCACAGCACCACATGGGCGATCGTGAAGCCCACTGCCAAGACCGGTGCCAATTGCGGATCGATCGCCCAGGCGACCACGCGAGCGGCTCCCCGGCGCGCTCTGGAGGCAAAGCTGCGGCGTTTGGCCGGGATAGCGATGGCGGGAGGGGGGCGACGGGTCACAGGCCTTTTCATGGACTCTGCCTAGCCTGTTTTGTCCCCGAGTAAAATCAGAATGCCTTGAGCCTCCCCTTGCACGACACGGCCTTGTGAAACCGCTGTCAAACCCCCATTTCGGTTGCCGCATCAGGGCCCGGATGCTATCCCGCGCGGATGACAACCTCCCCGATTTCGAACGTCCGCAACTTCTCCATCGTCGCCCATATCGACCACGGCAAATCGACGCTGGCCGACCGCCTGATCCAGATCACCGGCGGATTGCAGGCGCGCGAGATGAAGGAGCAGGTGCTCGATTCGATGGACATCGAGCGCGAGCGCGGCATCACAATCAAAGCCCAGACCGTCCGCCTGCATTACAAGGCCAAGGACGGCAAGGACTACATCTTCAACCTGATGGACACGCCCGGCCACGTCGACTTCGCCTATGAAGTGTCGCGCTCGCTGGCGGCCTGCGAAGGCGCGCTGCTGGTGGTCGACGCCTCGCAGGGCGTCGAGGCGCAGACGCTCGCCAATGTCTACCATGCGCTGGACGCCAATCTGGAAATCGTCCCGATCCTCAACAAGGTCGATCTGCCCGCTGCGGAGCCCGAGCAGGTCAAGAAGCAGATCGAGGACGTCATCGGCATCGATGCCTCCGAAGCGGTGATGATCTCGGCCAAGACGGGCCTCGGCGTGCCCGACGTGCTGGAAGCCATCGTGCACCGGTTGCCGCCGCCGAAGGGCGACCGCGACGCCACGCTGAAGGCGCTGCTGGTCGATAGCTGGTACGACGTCTATCTCGGCGTGGTCGTTCTCATCCGCGTCATCGACGGCGTCATGAAGAAGGGCCAGCGCGTCCGCATGATGGGCACCAATGCCGCCTATGACGTCGAGCGCGTCGGCTACTTCACGCCGAAGATGGTCAATGTGGACGAACTCGGCCCCGGCGAGATCGGCTTCATCACTGCGGCCATCAAGGAGATACCCGCGTCGGCGACACCATCACCGATGACCGCAAGCCGGTGACCGAAATGTTGCCGGGCTTCAAGCCCGCCATCCCCGTGGTGTTCTGCGGCCTCTTCCCGGTCGATGCCGACGACTTCGAAACGCTGCGCGCCGCCATGGGCAAGCTGCGGCTGAACGATGCGAGCTTCTCATTCGAGATGGAAACCTCCGCCGCGCTCGGCTTCGGCTTCCGCTGCGGTTTCTTGGGCCTGCTGCATCTCGAGATCATCCAGGAGCGACTCAGCCGCGAGTTCGATCTCAACCTGATCGCGACGGCGCCCTCGGTGATCTACAAGATGCACCTCACCGACGGCGAAGAGATCGAGATCCACAATCCGATCGACATGCCCGATGTCGTGAAGATCGCCGAAATTCATGAGCCGTGGATCGAAGCGACCATCCTCACGCCCGACGAATATCTCGGCTCGGTGCTGAAGCTGTGCCAGGAGCGCCGCGGCAATCAGAAGGAACTCACTTACGTCGGCGCCCGCGCGATGGTGAAATACGACCTGCCGCTCAATGAAGTTGTGTTCGATTTTTACGACCGGCTGAAGTCGATCTCCAAAGGCTACGCCTCGTTCGACTATCATCTCACCGACTACAAGCCCGCTGACCTCGTCAAGATGCAGATCCTGGTGAATTCCGAGCCGGTCGATGCGCTATCGATGCTGGTGCACCGGACCCGCGCCGAAGGCCGCGGCCGCGCCATGGTCGAGAAGATGAAGGACCTGATCCCGCCGCACATGTTCGTGATTCCCATCCAGGCAGCGATCGGCGGCAAGGTGATCGCGCGCGAAACCGTCCGCGCGCTGCGCAAGGACGTGACCGCAAAGTGCTACGGCGGCGACATTTCGCGCAAGCGCAAGCTTCTGGAGAAGCAGAAGGAAGGCAAGAAGAAGATGCGGCAGTTCGGCAAGGTCGACATTCCGCAGGAAGCTTTCATTGCCGCCCTGAAGGTGGATAGCTGAGTCTCAGTCGTGGATGGCCGACAAGCCCAACCACCCACGTCTGCCAGTATCGTCAACCAAGCTCTCACTTCCCTGCCTTCGGCAGCGCTTTGCAGTTGCTTGCAGCCGTAACGTTCTTGAAGCGCGCGCCGACCCAGGCCTGCGCATCGGCGCCACCTTTGATCATCGAGCCGTCATGGTCGGCGCCGGCGACCGGCACGTAATCGAGTTGATTGCCGCGCGCGCAGAGCTGTCGCGCCAGTTTATCGGTGGCTTCCGGCATCACGGTGACATCGTCCTTGCCCTGTACGACCCGGGTTGGTGCCTTGATGCGCAACAGGCCAGGTTCGTTGCGCCGCGCCATCGCCCTGAAGGCGCGCAGATCGGGCCGTCGCACGAATTGATCCTTTGAAATGGCCGTCGACCAGTAGCCGGTGGTCAACGCATGCGTCATGCAGCCCTGCATCAGGTCTGGCAGATGCGACAGCGCCGTCGGCGTTAGGATCCGCTTGAGGTCGATCTTCGGATTGCTGCGCGCATAGGATTGCAGGGTGTAGAGCACGTAGGGCAGCGACAGTTCGGTCTTGGCCGAGGTCATAACCAACTTGAGCCGATCCATGATCTGCGAGCCCGGCGCAAAGGCGACATTGCCGTGCAACTTGAAATCGGGGACGTAAGACGGGCCCAGCGACGCGGCGAACAGATCGACCTGGCCGCCCTGCGAATGCCCGACGACCACGTAATCCTTGCCGAGCTTGGGCTCGATGTCGCGCCCAGCCCGCAGCATGTCGAGCGCATTGCGGGCCGTCGGCACGCCCTGCAGGAACGGGTGATGGCCGGCGACGCCGAGCCCTTCATAATCGGTTGCAACGATCGCATAGCCCTGCTTGACATAGCCGTCGAGCAGGGTGCGGATCACGGCGATGTAAGCGTGTTCGGGACCGCTGTCGGTGTCGCGCGAGGGTGCACAGACCGGCGCGAGGCCGGTGGTGCCGTGGGTCCAGACGATCACCGGCCACCCGCCCTGCGGCGGCTCGCCCGACGGAATCGACAGCGTGCCCGAGACCGGAACGATGCCGCCGGCCGCGCCGGTCGACCGATACAGCACCAGCGTGTTGCTGGCCGCGCTCGGTAACGCCATCGTGCCATCGAGCGGCCGGGTCCAGATCACCGAGCCGCGCGGCCCCGCCGGCAATGGCGACGGCGGCGCGTAAAAGGCATCGCCGACTGGGCCGGCGGCGATCGACGCGGCCGGAACCGGCGTGGCGGCCGCCGCCCATGCGCAGGTGACGGCGACGAGAATTCTGTTTGCAAGAGACATGAAAATCCGTGGCTTGAGGGCTGCGACATCATGATCGACAAAGATTGAAGAGCGATGAAATGAGCTGAGGACTGCGCGCTGGGGCTTGCCTGACATCCGCGCTCCCCGCATTGTCATGCACGACGCCGAAAACGGCGCGCATGACTTTGGGAGGATTGAATGATCTCGCACCGCATGATGGCGGCGACAACGCTTGCCGTCTCACTGCTCGTCGGCAGTTCGGCACAAGCCCAGCAAGCCAACAGTGCCCCGCTGAAAATCGGCGTGCTCGCCGACTTCGCTTCGGTCTATGCCGATATCGGCGGCCAGGGCAATGTCGAGGCGGCCAAGATCGCGATCGAGGAATTCGGCGGCAGGATGTTCGACAAGCCGATCGAGCTCGTCACTGCAGATGCGCAGAACAAGGCCGACGTCGCCGCCACCATCGCGCGGAAATGGTATGAGGCCGAGAACGTCGATATGATCATCGACCTACCGACATCGGCCACCGCGCTGGCTGCGATGGAAATGTCCAAGCAGTTCGAGAAAATCATGATCGTGACCGATGCCGCGTCATCGGACATCACCGGCAAATCCTGCTCGCCCTATACGGCACACTGGACTTACGACACCTATGGCAACGCGCAGACCGTTGGCAGCGCGATCGTCAAGCAGGGCGGCGACAGCTGGTACTTCATCACCGCGGATTACCTTTTCGGCCACTCCATCGAGCGCGACACCGGAGACGTCATCCGCAAGGCCGGCGGCAAGGTGGTCGGTAGTTCGAAACATCCGCTCAACACGGCAGATTTCTCGTCGTTCCTGCTGCAGGCACAATCGTCGAAAGCCAAGATCGTCGGCATGGCCAATGGTGGCGGCGACACCATCAACACCATTAAGCAGGCGTCGGAATTCGGCATCGTCGCCGGCGGCCAGAAACTGGCCGGCATTGTGATGTTCATCTCCGACATCCATTCGCTCGGTCTCAAGATGGCGCAGGGCCTGATCATCACCGAGGCTTATTATTGGGACTACAACGATCGCACCCGCGCCTTCGGCAAGAAATTCTTCGACAAGATGAAGCGGATGCCGACCATGAACCAGGCCGCCACCTATAGCGGCGTGCTGCACTATCTAAAGTCGGTGCAAGCGGCAGGCACCCGCGCTACCAAGCCGGTGCTGGCCAAGATGCGCGAGATGCCGGTTCGCGATGCCTTTACCGACAACGGCGTCCTGCGCGAGGACGGCCGCATGGTGCACAGCATGTTTTTGCTCGAAGTGAAGAAGCCGGAAGAATCCAAATATCCGTGGGATTATTACAAGGTGCTCGCGGAAGTCCCCGGTGATCAGGTGTTCCGTCCGATGAAGGACGGCGGCTGTCAGTATGTCAAAAACGACTGAGAGGTGAAGAGGACTGCCGCAAAGTCCTTTTAGCATCTCCCGCCGGGGCGTTCCGGATGGCGGCGCATGGCATCTCGGAGACCACCGTATCGACTCAACCGGATCGACGTTTTCGGGGTGACGACCTCAGAACGCCTCGATCCGGTTGCCGCCCGCATCGACCAAATTCGAGTATTTCTCGCGAAACACGATGTCCTGAGGTTGGACCGTGAACTTGGTGCCTTTCATGAAGTCATGAAGTGAATGCACGGGGGCGACATCTTTGCCTTGTTTCAGGAAGTCGTCGGTCTTGAAGCAGCTATCCTGGTTTGCCTTGAGGTAGTCGATGAAGTTGCCACTGAATACGCCCGCCTTCTTCTGCATGCGGAACGACAGCTGACGCCTGAACAATTTCGGCATCAGCACCTTTCCCTTGTCCTTCGCTTCATCGATCGGCCCCAGCGGCCGGTACACGAGTTTCGGATCGAACTTGGAGGTGTCGAGCCAGTAGTCCTTCCAGATCCGGCGCTTGCGTCCATGCTTGGCGATGGCCTTCAGATAAGCCTCGATCTCCGTCGCTTTCATCGACGAATAGAATGTCGGATAGGCCCAGCCTTCTTCGGCCAGCCAGAGATTGACATCGGTCTTGTAGCCAGCGCCGACCCGGATATTGGCGACGAAACGACCATATGTGTCGATGACTTCGAACGGCTGGTCGATGAAGGATGTCACCTGGCATTTCACGGTCGGGCCAAAGCCCGACAGTTTTGCGGCCAGCGCGACGGTCGCGGTCTCGGCCCAGTATTGTCGGCGCTGCGGTTTGTTTTCGAGATTGAATTTTTCCCGCTTGGCATCGGAAACCGCGTCGCTTCGCCTGAGGGCCGCCGCACGATAATGCAATTCCGGCGCATCGATGCCTTGCAGGCGGACGGTGATCCGGTCCTGATTATCGACCACTTGCTTCTTGCTGGCGCCTTGAGAGAAGGCCCCGAAATAGACATCGGTTTTCTTGAATTTCTTGCCGTCCGGCGCGAAGGAGAACGAGCTCCGGTTCACGTTCACTTTGACCTTGGACGTATCCGCGTCGGCCTCGCCATCTGGCCAGAACTGCGCGAGATCGATGGTGCCGAGCACTCGCAACACGCCAACCATGACATCACCCTCCGGTTACGTCATGAAAGATTGTCAATTTTGAATTGCGGCGACAAGAGACGAATGCGCAATGACGGCGCCTCATCGGCAATCCGGCAGTCAGGCCAGCAGTCAGGCCACCTGGGCTTGGGCCGCACTAGTCCCATCCACGGACGACATCGCCTGCGCCCGCAACAACTCGACGATCTCGTCATTCGGCCGCGCGCGGCTGAACAGGTAGCCCTGCCCTTCGTGGCAGCCTTCGGCGCGCAGGCAAGCCAGTTCTTCTTCCGTCTCCACACCTTCGGCCGTGATTGTGACGCCGAGGCCCATGCCGAGATTGATGATCGAGCTTACGATGGCCTGCGCATCGCGATTGGCTCCGAGATCACGCACGAAGGACTGATCGATCTTGATCTTGTCGAACGGAAAGCTGCGCAGATAGCTCAGCGAGGAATAACCGGTACCGAAATCATCCATCGAAATGCGTACGCCGAGCGAACGCAGTGCATGCAGCGTCGCCAGCACCTGGTTGCTCTTTTCCAGCAGCAGCGTTTCGGTGATTTCGAGCTCGAGCCGGCGCGGCGGCAGGCCGGACTGCTTCAACGCATCCATCACGACCGACAACAGATTGCCGACGCGGAATTGCAGCGGCGATAGATTGACGGCGACGCGCACCTCGTCCGGCCAGCGCGCAGCGTCATGACAGGCGCGACGCAGGATCTGCGTGCCGAGCGCATTGATCAATCCGGTGTCCTCGGCGACCGGGATGAAGTCGGCCGGCGAAATCATGCCACGCTCGGGATGCGTCCAGCGAACCAGCGCCTCGCAGCCCGTGATGCGTCCGGTCTTCAGATCGATGAGCGGCTGATAATGCGGGCGCAACTGGTCATCCTGGATCGCGGCGCGCAGATCGTTCTCGATCTTGCGCCGCGCCTGCGCCTTCGCATCCATCCCCGTCTCGAAGAAGCTGAAGGTGCCACGCGTATCTTTCTTGGCACGCGATAGCGCCATGTCGGCATTCTTCAGGACGCGCTCCGATTCATCTCCGTCGCCCGGCGCCACGGCGATGCCCACGCTGGCGCCGATCACCACCGAATGACCGTCGATCAGAAACGCCTCGCCGATCGCATCGAGCAGTCGGCGCGCAAGCAGTGCGGCGTCCTGGGGTCGGTGGATCCCGGTCTGGATGATGGCAAATTCATCGGAATTCAAACGCGCCAGTGCATCCTCTTCCCGCAACGTCGACCGCAGCCGTCGCGCCACGCCGCGCAGCAGCTTGTCGCCGATTTCGTGGCCGAGCGAATCGTTGACGCCCTTGAAGTTGTCGATGCCGAGAAACAGCACGGCGAGCTTCTCGCCGCTGCGGCGGACATGCGCCAGTGTCTCGTCGAGGCGCTGGCGGAGCAGGTTGCGGTTCGGCAGCCCCGTCAAGGCGTCGTGGTGCGCCATAAAGGCGAGCCGCATCTCGGCGCGCTTGCGCTCGGTGATGTCCATCAAGGCCAGCATCACCGCCGGCTGCTCCTGATAGACGAGCTGGCGCGAATAGATCGCGAGATCGATCAGGTCGCCATCGGCCTTGATGTGCTTCCAGGTTCGTGCCGCCTGCTCATCGGCATCCAGCTCGCCGACCCATGGCGGCGATGCCTCGAAGGCCTGTAATTGGCGAATCGTGAGACCCTGGAATTCCGCCCGCGTGTAGCCGTAATGCTCGATCGCGGCATCGTTGACGCTGAGGATGCGCTCATCGGCCATCGCACAGACGATCATCGGCACGGGATTGCTCTCGAACAACAGCCGGAACGATGCCTCGCGCTGCTTGAGCTCGGTGATATCGACGCGCAGCCCGACCACGCCGCCATCCTTGGTCAGACGCTCGTCGATCAGGATGACCCGGCCGTCGGCCAGGGCCTGCTCATGGCGCTTGCCGGGATGAAACAGCCGCTCGACCCGCTCGGCAATCCATTCCTCCTCGCGGCCAATCGCATCCGGATAGTCGCCACGCTCCACGCCGACACGAATGGTGTCCTGCAGCTTGGCACCCGGCGCGAACTGATCCGAGCTGCGATTGTAGATTTCGGCGTATTTCTTGTTCCAGAGAATGTAACGCCCGTCGGAATCCAGAAAGACGATGCCCTGCGGCAGGATGTCGATCGCCTCGCGTAGCCGGTCGCTGGATTTGCGCGCATCGACGATGGCGGCAGCGGCCTCTGCGCGCTGACGCGCGAGATCGCCGACCACGCCGATGGATCTCGGCACGGCCTTGAATGACTTCTTGGCCACACGTTTCGCGCGTTTGAAGCGCGTCTTGTGCGATGCCTTTAGTCCAGTCTTGACGGGCCGGTCTTTCGGCATCCAGATATAACTCGCCTTCCGCGTGCGACAATCTGTGCCGGAATACTCTGAAGAAACGGTATCCAAGGCGGCATTAGTCAATTGGAGAGGCTCAATCGGCGCGGAAGCCACGGGATCTGCTCGTTCGGCAGGCAGGCTTGCCCGAGCCGCGTGAATGCTCGTTTGCTCCATCGGACCGGATGTTCCAGTTCGGATCAATCTGCGACCGTGTGCCGCTCGCCGCGGCAGTCGCGCGCCGATTGCATATCGCGTGAGATATGCAGTGAAAATGGCGTCAATCGCCGGGATGCTTAGCGCCTCGTAAACACCAACCGCGAGGACGGGCCTCGCGCTGACTTGGCGCGTGGCTGGGCTATAGTCCGCCCATGAGCACCCGACTGATTCTCCGCGCCATCCTGCCGCTCGTCGTCGTCTTGACGCCAGCTGCAGCATGGGCGCAGACCAAGGGCACGGTCGATCCGAAGCCGTTGCCCCCGCTCGCCAATCCCAATGATCCCGCCACCCCGGCCAAGGAATTGTTCGGTCGCAAGATGCTGCCGACCCGCTCGGCGCCGCAGGTGGTCGGTTTTTATGCCAAAGGCTGCATCGCCGGCGCCGAGGCGCTGCCAATCAACGGCCCGACCTGGCAGGTGATGCGGCTGTCGCGCAACCGCAACTGGGCTCATCCGCAAATGGTCGATCTGGTCGAACGGCTGTCGGCCAAAGCCAACAG
This sequence comes from Hyphomicrobiales bacterium, assembly GCA_026400425.1. Classification (GTDB taxonomy): domain Bacteria; phylum Pseudomonadota; class Alphaproteobacteria; order Rhizobiales; family Xanthobacteraceae; genus Tardiphaga. The sequence continues at coordinate 13,932 of JAPLPC010000298.1, forward strand.
GATTGCCGGATGGCCCGGGCTGCTGGTCGGCGACATGTCGCAGCCGCGCGGCGGCCCGATGATCACCGGCCATGCCAGCCACCAGATCGGCCTCGATGCGGATATCTGGCGGACGCCGATGCCGAACCGACAGCTCTCGCGCAACGAACGCGAGGACATGTCGGCGGTCATGATGGTGCGCAAGGACCGGCTCGATATCGATCCGGCCAGCTGGACCCCGAGCCATCTGCCGGTGATCCGCGCCGCTGCGCAGGAACCTGCCGTGGAGCGCATCTTCGTCAATGCCGCGATCAAGAAGGCGCTGTGCCGCGAGGCGCGAGGCGATCGGAGCTGGCTGTCCAAGGTCCGGCCGATGTATGGCCACGACTATCATTTTCACATTCGCATCAAATGTCCGGCCGGTGCGACCGACTGCGAATCCCAGGCCCCTCCGAACGACAGCGAGGGCTGTTCGGCCGGCGATCTCGCTTACTGGTTCAGCGATCCCGTGCTGCATCCGAAGCCGCCGCTGGTGCCGCCGAAGCCGAAGCCGCCGATGACGCTCGCGCAAATGCCCGAGGCTTGTCGGCAAGTGCTGAACGCTCCATGACGAGCCCTTCCAAAGGAATTTCAATATGCGCGTCGGTTTGCGTCTGATCGCTGTGTTTTGTCTGCTTGGCCCAATGCCGGCATTGGCCGACGAGCCGAGCGGCTGCGATAAATTCAAGTGGCCGATCAACAAGGAACGTGCCGCACTGACGTCGCAAGATCGCCTCAAGGCGGCTTCGGGGAATGAGCTGCAGATCCCCGCAACCGCGACGCTGGACCTGAAAACGACGGCCGAGGCGAAGCTGCCGACTGTGCCCGAGCGCAAGCCGAAAGACGGCACCTTCGCCGGCTTCCTGCGCTTCAAGGCTCCGCCTAAAGCCGGCGCCTATTCGGTCAGCTTGTCGTCCGATGCCTGGATCGACGTCATCCAGGACGGCGAACAGTTGAAGCCGATGGAATTGAGCTCCGCCACCGGTTGCGCCGGCCTCCGCAAGACCGTGAAGTTCGATCTCTCCGGCGGTCCATTCGCCGTTCAGATCTCTGGCGCGACCGAGAACAACGTCAGCGTTGCGGTGCTCCCCGCCGAGTGAGGCGCGGGGGTCTTTACCGCCCCGATGGCTCTGCGTATTGTGGTCTCGCGATATCCCGGATGGACCGTAAGTCCCCGGGACTTCCGGAACGGCGCTTCCGCTCGTCGCAACCTCACCAACCGACGCCCGAGCTGCGCCCCTGTCGCGCTGCGTCTGGGCATGGAGCGCCGACATGAAACGCCCTGCCAGAGTTGTCACCATTTTAGCTGTTCTGCTCGGATCGGGCCTCGCGCCGGCTCGGGCGCAGGACGACACGCTCACCGTCTTTGCCGCCGCGTCGATGAAGAACGCGCTCGACGAAGTCAATCACGCCTACTCCGCCAAATCCGGCGTCAAAGTCACGTCCAGCTACGCCGCGAGTTCGGTGCTGGCCCGACAGATCGAGCAAGGCGCGCCGGCGGACATCTTCATTTCTGCAGATCTCGAATGGATGGATTATGCGGCCGGCAAGAAGGACATCGACCAGGCGTCCCGCACCAGCCTGCTCGGCAACAGCATCGTTCTGATCGCCGCCAAGGATTCCAAATTCGCTGACGTCACGATCGGTGAGGGCTTCGATCTCGCCAAGCTCGCGGGCAACGGCAAGATCGCAACCGGTGACGTGAAGTCGGTGCCGGTCGGCAAATATGCCAAGGCCGCGCTGGAGAAGCTCGGGAGCTGGACCGCAGCCGAGCCGAAATTCGCAATGGCCGAGAGCGTCCGCGCCGCCTTGACGCTGGTGTCGCGTGGCGAAGCCCCGCTCGGTATCGTCTACGCGACCGACGCCAAGATCGATCCGGGCGTAAAGGTCATCGGCACCTTCCCGGCCGACTCGCATCCGGCGATCATCTATCCGGTGGCGGCCACCACCAAGGCCAAAAGCGAATCCGCCGACTACCTCACCTTCCTGAAGGGCTCGGCGTCGAAGACCATCATGGAGAAGTACGGCTTTACGTTCCTGGCCAAGCCGACGACCTGAGACGTGTTCGACATCTCTCCCGAAGAATGGACGGCGATCCTGCTCTCGATCAGGGTGGCGGTGATTGCGACGCTGGTCGCCACACCGATCGGCATCGGCGTGGCATGGTTACTTGCGCGCCGTGATTTCTGGGGCAAGGCACTCGTCGATGCCTTCGTCTCGCTGCCGCTGGTATTGCCACCCGTCGTCACCGGCTATCTGC
>JAPLPC010000307.1 GCA_026400425.1 Hyphomicrobiales bacterium
AGCAGGCCGAGCAGATCCGGGCGTTCCACGCGGCGTGGAAGGAAGCGGGGCATACGCGCGCGCCGCGCACGTCGGTGAGCCGCAGCATCTTCGCCCTGGTGGACGACCGCGACCGCGCCTACTTCGGGCGCGGCGAGAAGGACGGCGACCAGATCGGCTTTCTCGGCGACAACACGCGCGCCATCTTCGGGCGAAGCTATGCGGCCGAGCCGGATGTGTTGATTGAACAGTTGAAGCAGGACGAGGCGATTGCGGAAGCCGACACGCTGCTGCTGACGGTGCCCAACCAGCTCGGCGTCGATTACAACGCTCATGTGATCGAGGCGATCCTGACGCATGTGGCGCCGGCGATGGGCTGGCGCTGAGCTTTCGTCATGGCGAGTGCAGCGAAGCAATCCAGGGAGCCGCGCTAAGAAAGACTGGATTGCTTCGCTGCGCTCGCAATGACGGCGAAGGATGCTCAGCTTCTTTTGAAGCGGATCCGCGCTAGAATTTCACCGTCGCCGCCAGTGAGAAGCGGCGGGCGTCGCCGATGGCCACGTTGAGATTGTTGACCGCCGACGGGTAGTAAATGTTGTCGAACAGGTTCTTGACGTTGAACTGGTAGATGACGGGAAGGCCTCCCTGGTTGACCTCGTAACTGGCGAATGTATCGGCCACGACATAGGACGGCAGATAGAAGGAGTTGTTGGCGTCGCCGGCGCGGTCGCTGACATAGCGGGCGCCGCCGCCGATGCGCAGCCGGCCCGGCAACTGGGTGCCGAAGTCATAGACCATGAACAGCGAGGCGGTGTTGAGGGCGACGTTCTGCAGGGATTTGCCGATCAGCGTCGGATCTTGCGTGACGCGCGCGTCGGTATAGCCGTAGCTACCAATCATGCTGACATTGTCGGAGAGACGGCCGGTGACGTCCAGCTCGACGCCGCGCGAGCGCACCTTGCCGGCGGTGCGGAATTCGGTGATGCCGGTGGATGCATTGAGCTGTGATACCAGCACGTTCTTCTTGTCGATGTCATAGAATGCCAGCGTGCCGGAGACCCGCTTGTTGATGTCGAAGCGGAATCCGGTTTCCCACTGAACGCCTTCTTCCGGCGCGATGCTGGAGGAGATCACCGTGCCGCCGGTGAGTGGCGCGATGGTCGAACTCGGCTTCAGCGATTCCGTGTAGCTGAGATACCAGGACACTTGGTCGGTAAGCTTGTAGATCACGCCGCCGAGCGGCAGCACCTTGTTGCCGGCGAGATTGGTGTTGGCGGTGAACGGCCGGCCACGGCCGGCGATCTGTTCGTATTCGAGCCAGCGCACACCGCCGACTAACAGCAACCGGTTGGTGAGATAAAACGTATCCTGCGCGAACAGCCCGCGCATGCCGAGCAGATCGGTTTGATCGCTGTCGCTGGCCGATACAGTGGTGCCCGGCTGCAAGGTGCCATAGACCGGATTGTAGATGTTGAATCCGGCAGGCGTGGTCTGCCGGATCAGGTCCTGTCGATAGATGCTGCGATACTGGGCATCGCCGCCGAACAGGAGTTCGTGGCGGAAGCCGCCAATCGAAACGTCGCCGCGCAGATAGGACACGCCGGCGGAGACATTGCTAAGCGATCCATGGGTGCCGTCATTGCTGCGCGTGACAGCGCCGGTGGCGGCGTTGACATTGGTGATGCGCAGCTGGTTCGCATCGAAGCGTTCGGTGTTGTAGCTATAGGCCGCGTAGAGTTTCCAGTTCGCGTTGATGCGGTGATCGACCGAGGCCTGGATCAGATCCGACTTGCCCCACATGTTGTTATAGGGCTCATCGAGCCGGCGCTCGCGCGGGATCGCCAGCGGCGTCATGGTGCGCGTATCCAGCGATGTGCCGCGGTCGAATGGGTAGGAGAAGTCGCGGTGCTCGTAGCTCAGATGCACCGTGGTGTCTTCGCCATACCAGGACAGCGACGGCGCGATGAGCGTTTCCTTGCGCGTGCCGAAATTGCGCCAATAGGTTTCGTCCTGGCCATAAGCGATGAAACGATACGCCAAGCCATTGGTGCCTATAGGGCCGGTGATATCGACGGCGCCGTCGATGCCGTTCTTGGCGTTGCCGAAGGTCGAACCGAGCAGCGTCACCGAGCCGTGCTGGAATAGATCGGGCCGCTTGCTGATGGTGTTGACGAGGCCGCCGGGATCGATGATGCCGTAAAGCAGCGAGGCCGGGCCCTTGAGCACTTCGACACTCACGACCGTGGCATTGAGCGCGCGGCCCTGGACCAGCGGCAGTCCGTTGCGCATCACCGAGCCATCGCGATTGTCGCCGAAACCGCGGCGGATCACGGCGTCCTGGGTGCCGGCGAGGGTGTTGGTCTGGGTGATGCCGCTGATATTGCCGAGCGCGTCGTCGAGATTGCGCGGCAACTGATCCCTGATCACCTGCTCGGGGACAACG
>JAPLPC010000428.1 GCA_026400425.1 Hyphomicrobiales bacterium
CGCCAGCGACAAGCGCCCGCCGACGGTCGCCTCGATCAGTTCGCAGGCACGCCGCGTCTGCCAGGGCGCAAGGCTGCCGCGCGGCGGCTCCGTCCCCAACGGCATGTCGCCATAGGCTCGGGCGACATGCGCCGTCAGCGCCAACAGCATGTGATCGATGAAGAGCTGATTGATCTCTTCGGGGCGGCGCATGCTATCCCGTAGCGTTGCGCTGATGTGGCGGACCACAGCATCGTCATGGCCGACACCGGGCTTGCAGGAGAGATGGCCAACACGCTTCGAGCGACACTGCTCGGCGATGCCGTCCAGCGCGGAGCGTGGCAGGTAGAAGAAGATGGAGTGAAACGGCTTGTTGATGAGATAGCGAGGATCGCGCCTGAGATCATATAGATAGGTTGCGCCAGCGCGAACATCCGCATTCGTCACATATTTACCACGCTCCCAGATCTCGCAATCGGGATAATCGCGCAGCTTCAGGCTGATGAGATACGCATCTTCCGGTTTCAGTGTGCCCGACAGACGCGCCACTGGCCGATCATCCCGCGTCTCGGTGGCAGCCATCTCAGCACCGCGCAAGATGCGCGTCACGACGAGTGGTGGAGAATCCTTGAGATGCAGAAATTGGCCGAGCCTTGGCCCATAGGCGCCTGAAGGATTCATCGAATGGCTCTCGTTCAGTCCGCGGCCGGCGATGTGGCTCGCATGTGCGTGAAGAGGTATTATCGGGCATTGGCGCCGATGCGTCTACCAACTGCGTCCCTCGATCGGGTTAAAAAGACGGTAGCGCAAGTCCGCAGGAACGGACTAAGCATGCCGGCTTCAGGAAAGACTCCCGATTGGGATACCCGTAGAACACGCCTACTGACGCGCGGCCTAAATCACTCGGCACGACAGCAGAGACAGTTGGAACGCTGAACGATCGGAACCTGTCATGATGACGACATCGCGTTGCTCGCCATGCTTGATCCGCGCCTGCTGGCTTGCGTTGAGATGAGCAAAGAGTCCGGCCGACCGGCTGATATTACGCACACATCCCCCTCACCGAGCGACGATGTGACAGGCGCCGAGCAACGCACGGCCACGATGGAAATGACGCGCGTGCTCAAGATGAAGCCCGTCCGCGTGGTCTCCGATGCATCCAGCGGGTCAATCGCGCATTGGCGGCACGATCCCGTGCATGACGTCGTCGGACCGATGACGGATCATGTCGTCATGACGTTCCCCGCGGGGTCGCAACGCTTCGAGCGACGCACCGGAAAATCCGTGGACAATGGAACGGCACGCCCCGGCGTCATCTCGATTATTTCCGCGGGCTCATCGTCGCGATGGGACATTCCCCAGCCGCTCAACGTCGTGCAGCTCTATCTCCCGCAGACAACGCTCGAGCGCGTTGCAAGCGAAGCCAATGTCGTCGGGCCGCGTGATCTGCTGGATCGCTCGGCGAATCCTGATCTGATCACATCGCGACTGCTGATGAGCGCGGCGGACTCGCTCGATGGCAGTGCAGCCCTTGACATGTTATTCCGGCACCAACTGACGGACCTGCTCGCAACACGATTGCTGTCAGCCCATGCCGGCGCGCCAGTCAAACTGCTGCCGGTGATCGGCGGCCTGTCTCCAGCGGCATTGCTGCGCTCCATCGAGCGCCTGCGCTCTGATAGCGATTCGGATGTCTCGCTCGCAGCGTTGGCATCGGATGTCGGGCTGTCGCGCTTTCACTTTTGCCGCGCGTTCAAGGAGAGCACCGGTCTTTCCCCGCATGCCTGGCTGCGCCAACATCGGCTGGAGCAGGCGATGAACATGTTACGCGACACCGACACTTCCGTCGGCTCGGTCGCTGCCGCGCTCGGCTATGCCTCGCAAACGGCCTTTGCAGCCGCATTCCGTAAGCTGACCGGAGAAACGCCGAGCGATTGGCGTCGCCGCGTGCGATAGCAGCAATCCCGCGACAGGTCGCATCAATCGCTCTGGGGCAGCGGCCGATCCCAACAGCTAAACCATCATCGTGTCCACAAACACACGGAGACAATGATGACCTGGACAAGCTTTGCGATCGCACCGCGAAGGAGACTCATCGCTACCGCTCTCATGTACGGCCTCACTCTGAGCGTTCGCATGACCTCGGCAGTGGGTGAGGAAGGGCGCGTCCCGGTGCAAACAGCGCAATGCGCTGCTTTCGCCTCGATCCCTTTCAACGAACGGCCGGCAAAGCCCGCTTTTCGAATGGCAGATATTCAAGGCCCTCCGCGCACCTACACGTGCCGCGCGGGATGCCAGCCGACCCTACCGACCTGATCAACGCACCCGCTTCAAAAACTTGACTTTACCTCATCGCGTCGTCGAACGCGCCTGCGCAGCGACGCGTCATCTCTCGACATTCATTCAGGAGTTCACACCATGAAACTCGTTATCATCGGCTCCGGCTTCGCCGGCATGTATGCTGCACTGTCCTCTGCACGCCTGCGCGATATCCAGGGCGTTTCGCCCGAACAGATGGACATCACCCTGCTCGCACCGGAGCCAACGCTGGTCGTCCGCCCGCGTCTCTATGAGCCGAAGCCGGAAACGCTGACCGCGCCCCTGCTCGACATGCTCACGGCGATCGACGTCACTTATGTCAAAGGCAGCGCCGAGACCATCGATACCGATGGCCGCAAGGTCACCTACACCAATGCAAGTGGCACGCTTGAGAAGCTGAGCTACGACCGCCTCGTCGTCGCAACCGGCAGCCGCCTGTTCCGGCCGAACATTCCCGGCCTTGCCGAATATGGCTTCGACACCGATCAGCTCAAAGGTGCGCTGAAACTCGACCGCCATATTAAGACTCTGGCAAAAGCACCGGCCTCGAAGGCACGCAACACGATCGTCGTTGCAGGCGGCGGCTTCACCGGCATCGAAGTGGCGACCGAGATGCCGGCGCGGCTGCGCGATCTCTTCGGCAGCGATGCCGAGACGCGCATCATCATCGTCGATCGCGGCGAGGTGATTGCTCCGGCGATGGGCGCTGAAGCGCGCCCGGTCATCGAAGACGCATTGCGCAAGCTCGGCGTCGAAACCAAATTCGGCGCCGGCGTAGCATCGCTCGATGCCACCAGCGTGACACTGACTAACGGCGAGCGTATCGAAACGTCGACCGTCATCTGGGCTGCTGGCATGCGGGCAGCGCCGCTGACCGCGCAGATTCCCGCGGAGCGTGACAGTTTCGGTCGCCTGCTTGTCGATCAAGATATGCGCGTCTCCGCCGTGCCGGGCGTCTTCGCCACCGGCGATGCCGCCCGCGCGGCCTGTGACGATATCGGACACTACGCGCTGATGTCGTGCCAGCACGCGATCCGGATGGGTGCCTTTGCCGGTCACAATGCAGCGGCCGAACTGCTGGGTGCTACGACCAAGACCTATCACCAGAAGGCTTATGTCACCTGCCTCGATCTCGGCGAAGCCGGCGCGTTGTTCACCCGTGGCTGGGACCCCAAGGTCGAACTGGTCGGCGATGTCGCCAAGAAGACCAAGCAGGAAATCAACACCTCCTGGATCTATCCGCCCCGTGCAGAACGTGCCGCTGCTCTCGCCTCGGCCGATCCGGAACGCGTGATTGATCTCTAAGCCACGCATTCGACGAAGGCCGCGCTCCGTCCTGGCTGCGCGGCCCGCTCGAACACGATCAGCTAGGCGTCTTCATCACCAAACAGGAGAGACACATGAACGTTCAAATCACATCGCGGTCGATTCAATCGGGAACCAATGAACTGGTCCCATCGCGCTACGCCGTGCAGATCGGCGACATCGAAGTGCTGGTGATCAGCGACGGCGTTCTGCCACTGCCGAACTTGATGCTTGGGCACAACGCCGATGCCGCAGAACGCGCCATCTGGATGCAGGACAGGTTTCTGCCGACGGAAGCATCCGACTGGCCACTGAACGTGGTCGTGGTCCGCAGCGGCGATCAGAC
>JAPLPC010000507.1 GCA_026400425.1 Hyphomicrobiales bacterium
ATCGCGCAACGGGGCGCGATCGTGGAAACCGAATCAGATTGTCCGAAACGGCGCCCTCAACCGATACGGTTGCCCCGATAGGGCCGTATACCGAATTGAGGCTTGTTTTGCCAAGCAAAACGCCTGCCACACCGGAAACATCGCGTTCACATTAAAAGGACGGATGTTTCAGGTAAAATTTTCTACGCTTTGTCGAGACCGTTACGCTTTGTCGAGACCGTAGAGCGTGTGCAGCGTCCGTACCGCCAGTTCCGTATAGGCGGCATCGATCAGCACCGAGAACTTGATCTCCGACGTGGTGATCGCGCGGATGTTGATCTGTTTCTCGGACAGAGCTGCGAACGCCTGGGCGGCGACGCCGGCATGGCTGCGCATGCCCGAGCCGATCACCGAGACCTTGGCGACATCGGTGGCGCTGTCGATTCGGGCAAAACCGATCTTGGCCTTGGCGGCCATGATGGTCTCCTTGGCGCGGGCGAAGTCGGTGGCCGGCACCGTGAAGGTGAGGTCGGTGGTCTTGCCGTCCTCGGAGACGTTCTGGACGATCATGTCCACATTGACGTTGGCATCGGCCAGCGGCACGAAGATCGAGGCGGCGACGCCCGGCTTGTCCTCGATCTGGCGGACGGAAATCTGCGCCTCGTCCTTGGAAAAGGCGATTCCGGTGACGACGTGGCTTTCCATGATTTCCTCCTCGCTGCAGATCAGCGTGCCCGGCGGCGTGCCGTGCGGGTCGATATCTTCAGGTTTGTCAAAGCTGGAGCGGACGAAAATCGGCATGTTATGAGTCATGCCGAGCTCGACGGAGCGGACCTGCAGCACCTTGGCGCCCTGCGAGGCCAGTTCCAGCATTTCTTCGAATGCCACCTTGTTCATGCGCTGCGCCTTCGGCACCACGCGCGGGTCGGTGGTATAGACGCCGTCGACGTCCGTATAGATGTCGCAGCGATCGGCCTTGATGGCAGCCGCGATCGCCACCGCTGAAGTGTCGGAGCCGCCGCGGCCCAGCGTGGTGACGCGGCCGGTGGTCTCGTGGATGCCCTGGAAACCGGCGATCACGGCCACTTCCTTGCGCTCCTTGAAGCGCGTGATCAGCTTCTCGCCGTCGATCTCGTCGATCCGGGCCGAGGCATGGGCATCCGAGGTCTTGATCGGGATCTGCCAGCCCTGCCAGGAGCGGGCATCGATGCCGATGGTCTGCAGCGCGATCGCCAGCAGGCCGGCCGTCACCAGTTCGCCCGAGGCGACGATGGCGTCATATTCCCGCGCGTCGTACATCGGCGACACTTCGGTGCACCAGGCGACCAGTTCGTTGGTCTTGCCGGACATCGCCGACACCACGACCGCAACCTCGTGACCCGCATCGACTTCGCGTTTGACGTGCTGCGCGACGTTGCGGATGCGATCGATATTGGCGACGGACGTACCGCCGAACTTCATGACGAGACGGCCCATGACGAGTGGTGCATTCCCTGGCGACAGTGGGTAAAGATACCGCGCGCGACGCGGGCGGGTGAAAAGGCGCGTATACATAGCGGCGGGTCGGGGAGCAAGCAACCCGCCTTTGGAACCGCTTAGAAGCTGCAAGATCACGTCGAGACAGGCTGGACGCATATGGGACGCTATATCGACGATATCCTGCAGCCGGGCGAGAAGGTGCTGTATTCCAGCAACCTGCACTGGGTGGTCTATTGGAAGGGCATTCTCGGTTGGATCGCCGCAGCCGCCCTGTTTCTGGCATCCGGGCAGACCCTGAATACCAATCTGACGATGACCGGGCTCCTCGCTGCGGGCGTCGTTGCCGTGGTCGCGCTGTATTTTACGGGATTGGCCTGGTTCCGGCGCTGGACCACCGAGACCGACGTCACCACATTGCGGGTGGTCCACAAGGAGGGCTTCATCACCCGTCGCACCTTCGAGATCAGCATCGACAAGGTCGCCAGCGTCAGCGTGGATCAAAGCATTCCCGGGCGCATCCTGAATTATGGCGATGTGATCATCGAGAACATGGGTGACGACGAACAGAAGATCGAACTGATCGCTTCACCGCTCGCATTCCGCAGCCACATCACGGCCAGATAGACCGACATCATGACCACGCCATCCACCCTCGCCGACGCCTCCGCCGCTTCCGTCGATACGGCGGAGATCGAAAAATTCTCCCGGCTTTCGGAGCAATGGTGGGATCCGCGCGGCAAAATGGCGCCGCTGCACAAGATCAATCCGCTGCGGCTGTCCTTCATCCGCGACGCCGCCTGCCGCAAGTTCGATCGCAATGCGCGCAACCTGAACTGCCTAGACGGGCTGCGGCTGCTCGATATCGGCTGCGGTGCAGGATTGCTGTGCGAGCCGTTCACGCGGCTCGGCGCCAGCGTGACCGGCATCGATCCCTCCGCCACCAATATCGCTGCCGCTAATCTGCATGCCGAGAAGAGTGCGCTGTCGATCGACTATCGTTGCACCACCGTGGAGGAGCTCGATCCGACCGAGCGTTTCGACATCGTGCTGGCGATGGAAGTGGTCGAGCATGTGGTCGATGTCGGGGCCTTCCTCGACCGCTGCGCGGCGATGCTCAAGCCCGGCGGTTCAATGGTGGTGTCCACCCTGAATCGTAATTGGCGCAGCTTCGCGCTCGGTATCGTCGCCGCCGAATATGTGCTGCGCTGGCTGCCGCGCGGCACCCATCAGTGGGACAAGTTCGTCACCCCGGCGGAATTGACCCATCATCTCGAGCGCAACAAACTTGCCATCAGCGATCAAGCGGGCGTGGTCTATAATCCGCTCGCGGATCGCTGGAGCATCTCGTCCGACATGGACGTGAA
>JAPLPC010000587.1 GCA_026400425.1 Hyphomicrobiales bacterium
ACCGCGTCCGCGCCCGCGGCATCGACGTGCCGGTGTTGCCCGGCATCATGCCGATGCACAATTTCAAGCAGGCGCGCAATTTCGTCACCCGCGCCGGCACCACCGTGCCGGACTGGCTGGCCGACAAGTTCGACGGCCTCGACGACGACGCCGAGACGCGCAAGCTGGTCGCCGCCACCGTGGCCGCCGGCCAGGTGCAGAAGCTCGCCAAACACGGCGTCAACGACTTCCATTTCTACACGATGAACCGCGCCGATTTGGTGTTCGCCATCAGCCATCTGCTCGGCTTCCGACCCAACGCTGCGCGCAAGGCTGCGTAAAAAATCAAGGCTGCCTGATCTCATGACTGCATCTGTTTCGCCGAAGCGTACCGCACTGCTCAATGCCGCCGCCAAACGCATCCTCGTCCTCGATGGTGCCATGGGCACCATGATCCAGGGCCTGGAATTCGACGAAGCGGCGTTTCGCGGCGACCGCTACAAGGATTTCCACCGCGACCTGCGCGGCAACAACGATCTCCTGATCCTGACGCAGCCGGATGCGATCGAACATATCCACGCGCAATATCTCCGCGCCGGCGCCGACATCGTCGCCACCAACACCTTCTCCTCGACTTCGATCGCGCAGGCCGATTACGACCTTGCCGACATCGCCTACGAGATGAGCCGCGAAGGCGCCCGCCTCGCCAAGAACGCCGCCATCACCGTCGAGGCCGAAGACGGCAAGCCGCGCTTCGTCGCCGGCGCCATCGGGCCGACCAACCGCACCGCCTCGATCTCGCCGGATGTCGCCAATCCCGGTTATCGTGCCGTGACCTTCGACGATTTGCGCATCGCCTATAGCGAGCAGATCAACGGCCTGCTCGACGGCGGCGCCGATCTGCTGCTGGTCGAAACCATCTTCGACACGCTGAACGCCAAGGCGGCGCTTTACGCGATCGCGGAGATCTGCGAAGCGCGCGGCATCGACGTGCCGGTGATGATCTCGGGCACCATCACCGACAAATCCGGCCGGCTGCTGTCGGGCCAGATGCCGGAAGCGTTCTGGAATTCGGTCAAGCACGCCAAGCCCGCCACCATCGGCTTCAACTGTGCTCTCGGCGCCGAGGATCTGCGCGCCCACATCGCCGATATCGGCCGCGTCGCCGACACGCTGGTCTGTGCCTATCCGAATGCCGGCCTGCCCAATGAATTCGGCCAGTATGACGAAAGCCCGGAATTCATGGCCGGGCTGATCGGCGAATTCGCCGCATCCGGCCTCGTCACTATCGTCGGCGGCTGCTGCGGCACCACGCCGGACCATATCGCGGCGATCGCTGCCGCGGTCGCGCCGCACAAGCCGCGCGTGGTCCCTGCGATTGAGCCACGCTTGCGGCTGTCTGGCCTCGAACCGTTCGAACTGACCTCGACGATCCCCTTCGTCAATGTCGGCGAGCGTACCAACGTCACGGGCTCCGCCAAATTCCGCAAGCTGATCACGGCCGGCGACTATGCGGCAGCGTTGCAGGTCGCACGCGATCAGGTGGAGAACGGCGCGCAGGTCATCGACGTCAACATGGACGAAGGCCTGCTCGATTCCGAAGCCGCCATGGTCGAGTTCCTGCATCTCGTCGCCTCCGAGCCGGACATCGCCCGCGTTCCTGTGATGGTGGACTCCTCCAAGTTCAACGTCATCGAGTCCGGCCTGAAATGCGTACAGGGCAAGCCGATCGTCAACTCGATCTCGATGAAGGAAGGCGTGGAGAAATTCATTGCCGAGGCCAGGATCGCGCAGCGTCACGGCGCGGCCGTCGTGGTTATGGCGTTCGACGAGGTCGGCCAGGCCGACACCTTCGCGCGCAAGACCGAGATCTGCAAACGCGCTTACGACATCCTGGTCGGTGAGCTGAACTTCCCGCCGGAAGACATCATCTTCGATCCCAACATCTTCGCCATCGCGACCGGTCTGGAAGAGCACAACAATTACGGCGTCGACTTCATCGAGGCCACGCGCTGGATCCGCCAGAACCTGCCGCACGCGCATATTTCCTGCGGCGTCTCCAACCTGTCGTTCTCGTTCCGCGGCAACGAGCCGGTCCGCGAGGCGATGCATTCGGTGTTCCTGTATCACGCCATCAAGGCCGGCATGGACATGGGCATCGTCAATGCTGGACAGATGATCGTCTATGACGACATCGATCCCGAACTGAGGCAGGTCTGCGAAGACGTCATCCTCAACCGCGATCCCGGCGCCTCCGAGCGGCTGCTCGAACTCGCCGAGAAATTCCGCGGCCAGACCAAGCAGGCCAAAGAGCAGGATCTGTCGTGGCGCGAATGGCCGGTGGAAAAGCGGCTCAGTCACGCGCTGGTGCACGGCATCACGCAATATATCGACGAGGACACTGAAGCCGCGCGTCTCACCGTGGCGCGTCCGCTGCACGTCATCGAAGGCCCGCTGATGGCCGGCATGAACATCGTCGGCGATTTGTTTGGCGACGGCAAAATGTTCTTGCCACAGGTGGTGAAATCCGCCCGCGTGATGAAGCAGGCGGTGGCCTATCTGATGCCGTTCATGGAGCAGGAGAAGGCCGACAATCTCGCCAATGGCGTGGTCGGCGACGGCCGCAAGAATGCCGGCAAGATCGTGCTCGCGACCGTGAAGGGCGACGTCCACGACATCGGCAAGAACATTGTCGGCATCGTGCTCCAGTGCAACAATTTCGAGGTCATCGATCTCGGCGTCATGGTGCCGGCCGCGAAGATCATCGAGACCGCCAAGCTTGAAGGCGCCGACATCATCGGCCTGTCCGGCCTGATCACGCCGTCCCTGGATGAAATGACGTTCCTGGCCAGCGAGATGGAACGGCAAGGCCTGAAGATACCGCTGCTGATCGGCGGCGCCACCACCAGCCGCGTGCATACCGCGGTCAAGATCGATCCGAACTATCGCGCCGGCGCCGTCGTGCATGTCAACGATGCCAGCCGCGCCGTCGGCGTCGCGTCGTCGCTGCTGTCGGCGGACAAGCGCGACGCCTATGCCGCGGAGATCCGCGCCGACTACGCAAAAATCTCTGCCGCGCATTTCCGCGCTCAGCAGGACAAGAAGCGGCTGCCGCTGGCAAAGGCCCGCGCCAATGCACATGTCGCGGACTTTACCCGGACCGTCGCGAAGCCGAGCTTTCTCGGCATCAGAACCTTCAGCGACTATTCGCTGAAGGAGCTCGCCGCTTACATCGACTGGACGCCGTTCTTCCAGACCTGGGAATTGGCGGGGCGCTTCCCTGCCATCCTCAATGACGACAAGGTCGGCGAGGTCGCGCGCTCGCTCTATGACGATGCACAGAAGATGCTGGCGCAAATCGTCGACGAGAAATGGTTCACCGCCAAGGCGACGATCGGCTTCTGGCCGGCCAATGCCGAGGGCGACGACATCCGGCTCTATGCCGACGACACGCGCAGCACCGAGATCGCGACGTTTCATCGCGCCGCACGCATCGGGCGTCGCCGACTATATCGGTGCCTTCGTCGTCACTGCGGGGATCGGTGAGGATATCATTGCCGATCGATTCAAGAATGCGAATGACGACTACTCGTCGATCCTGTGCAAGGCTTTGGCCGATCGCCTCGCCGAAGCTTTCGCCGAGCGCATGCACGAGCGCGTTCGCAAGGAATTCTGGGCCTATGCACCGGACGAGACCCTCTCGACCGACGACATGATCCTGGAGAAATACCAGGGCATCCGTCCGGCGCCCGGCTATCCCGCACAGCCCGATCACACCGAGAAGGCGACGCTATTCCGGCTGCTCGATGCCGAAGCCACCGCCGGCGTCTCGCTCACCGAAAGCTATGCGATGTGGCCGGGTTCGTCGGTGTCGGGGCTTTATTTGAGCCACCCGGAGAGTTCGTATTTCGGCGTCGGCAAGATCGAGCGCGACCAGGTCGAGGACTACGCCACCCGCAAGGGCATGAGCGTCGCCGAGGTCGAGCGCTGGCTGGCCCCGATCCTGAACTATATTCCAGGCAGCGGCCCGGCCTCTGTCACCGCGATCACAACGCCGACCCCGGCCAATGACGCCAGCCCGGCTGATCTCGCCGCGCATCCGCCCGGTTGCAATTGCGCCGTGCATCTGATGTATCGCAGCAAGAAAGTCGGCGCGAAGTAGCCGACGAAGCTGAGATGCGCCATCTAATCTGATGGCTGTAGAGACGACGTCGCTACAGCCACTTCTTCCATTTGAAGAACAGATACGGAAACACAGCCGCGAAGAACATCATCATGATCGCCATGGGATAACCGAACTCCCATTGCAGTTCGGGCATCAGCCTGAAGTTCATGCCATAGACCGAGGCGATCAGCGTCGGCGGCATCAGCACCACCGCCATCACCGAAAACAGCTTGATGATGTTGTTCTGCTCGAGATTGACCACGCCGAGCATGGCATCGAGGGTGAAGGTGATCTTGTTCGACAGATAGGAGGCGTGGTCGGTCAGCGAGACGACGTCGCGCTGCATGGTCTTGAGCTGGGCCCGCATGTCCTTCGACCATTTGACGCCGTCGGCCTCCGCCGTGACGAAGGTGACCAGGCGGCCGATCGAGACCAGGCTTTCACGCACTTTCGATGTCAGGTCGCCCTTGCGGCCGATGGCGATGAGGATATCCGAGTAACGCTTGGCATGACCGGTGCGCTGCGACTCGTCGGGCTCGAAAATGTCGTGGCTGACCTGATCGACATCGGCGCCGACGCGCTCGAGAATGTCGGCGCAGCGGTCGATCACGGCGTCGAGCAGTTCAAGCAGCACCGTCTCGCCATTGGCATTGGCGGGCGCGGTGCGGGCGAGCTTAAGTTCCACCGATGCGAAGGGTCGCGGCGCGTCGTAGCGCACGGTGACGAGCCGCTGGCGGGTGAGGATGAAGGTCACCGCGGTGACGCGCGGGTTCTCGGTTTCGGAGCCGCACATCAAGCTGGCCGTCATGTAGCGGGCGCCATTCTCGATATAGAGACGGCTGGAGATTTCGATCTCCTGCATGTCTTCCCGGGTCGGGATCTCGACTCCGGCGAGCTTCTCCACCGCCTTGTCCTCGCCGGGCGACGGCTTCACCATGTCGATCCACACCGCATTCTCGGGCAAACGCGACAGATCAGTCGGCTCGGTTTTCCGGAGAGCGTGATCGACGGGGGTGAAGACAGCCAGCATGGCAACTCCGCAGTGGTTGGAAAAGCGTCGGGACAGCCGCTGCAGAGCGGCGAAACCGAATCGGCGGGAGATGGACCATGCCCGATCCGGATGCCGCCCTCATGACAGCCTTATTGCACCGCGCCAACCCCGCACTTGCGCAAAATTTCGTAGCCGATTGGGACCCTTGGACGAGCGGACAACGTGCATTCAGGTCACATCGATGTCTGGAAATCGTGAGATTGCGTAAACCTTGCGCACAGCCGCGGAACTTGTGCGGCAAATATGCCACAGGTGCTTGCCCGCATGCTGCAGCGCGTGTCTCGCCGCTGGAATAGCGGGAAAATTCAGCGATACTGCGATTAATGGAATCGTGGCGCTGAGGGCCTGTTCTGTGGATGTCACTCGCGTCCCGGCCCAAGCAATTGGAACAAGTTTATGTCCGTGAAGATTCGACTGGGGTTGATCGTCGCCGCCGGCATCATGCTGTCGGGCTGCATGCAGACCACCGCGATGTATCAGCCGGCGCCGGAATCGTCCCTCAAGCCAAACGACAAGGCTCAGCTCGCCAAGGCCCGTTACGCCAAAGTGAGCCCGCCGGAGCCATTCCGCCGCGCTATCGTCGATTACCATCGCAAGGAACTGCCAGGTTCGATCGTGGTCGATTCCGATAATCACTATCTGTATTTCGTGCAGGACGGCGGCAAGGCCATCCGTTACGGCGTGACGGTGGGCGAAGAAGCGCTGGCTTTCTCAGGCGTCGCCCGCGTCGGCCACATGGCTGAATGGCCGAATTGGACGCCGACCGCCGACATCCACAAGCGCATTGAAGGCCTGCCGTCCCAGGTGGCCGGCGGCGTGGACAACCCGCTCGGCGCCCGCGCGCTTTATCTCTATCAGGGCAACAAGGACACGCTGTTCCGCATCCACGGCACCAATCAGCCGGAATATATCGGCGCATCGATCTCCTCGGGCTGCATCCGCATGACCAACGAGGACGTCATCGATCTCTACAGCCGCGTCAAGCCGGGTGCATTGGTGGTCGTGCTGGAGCCGAAGGCCGGCGACTCGCCGTATAATTCGAAGCTGGCCCTGCAGGGCGGCGGCGGAACGCCTTACTAAGGCTTCAAGCCATATCAAGATTGAGAAAAGCGTCGGGCAGCCGGCGCTTTTTTGTTTCTGCTTGGTCCGTAGCCTCGTCGACCAGCAGGGCACCCACTATCGCATCAGGTTCAGCGGAAACGGCGGCTGCGGGCGTGGCTTGCGCGGCTTCTTCGGTTTCGCTTTGGTCTGCGCCACCGGTTTGATGGCGGGTTCTTCCGGTGTGGCCTCGGCCGGCTTTCGCTCGGTTTCTTGCGCTGCCTCGGCGGCCGGTTGCGCCGGCTTTTCCGCCGGTCTCGCGACAGGTACGGCGGCCTCCGCAGCCACCTCGCGTGGCGGCGCTTCCGCCGGGCGCGGCATCGGCATCAATGGCGCCACCTGCGGCCATGGATCCCACACATCCCATTGGCAGATGCGATAGTCGCCACGCCGCTCGGCGAGATCGAAATGGATGTGGTCCTCGTGATAGCCGTCCGAGCCCGGGCCGAGCACGGTCGGAAATCGCGAACAGAGCGAGATCAACACCTTTTCGCGCAAGGCACGCGGCGTGCTGCGCTCGGTCAGTGCGATGCTTTGCCCGTTGCCGAGTTTCAGCGCGCGGATATCCAGTGCATTGGCGCGGCCGTGCTCGGATAATTTCGCGCCCTGCACGCGGTTACGGCCGCGGCAGCTGAACGAATCGAAGTTATCGAGTTCGATGAGTTTGGTGTTCAGGCTCGATGCCAGCGACGCCATGTCGGTCCGGACCCAATCGGCCACCGCTGCGGCCATCGTGCAGCGCATGGTGGCGGCAGGCTTGAGCGGCACGAGCGACTTGTCCGGCAGCACGACGGCATCCAGCCGTACCATGTCCGGGCCACCGCAGGCGCCCGGTCCCTTGATGTCGGGGATGCTCGGCGCGATGGCAATCTGGTCGGTCAATACTACGCGACATTCCGACGCCGGCGGCGGTTCGGCCGGCTTCTGCTCAGCCGCTGGCCCTTGCCCCGGTCCCTTGTCCTGTCTCGGCTGCTCCACTTGGGTCGCTGCCTCACTTGGCGGTTGCGGCGCGTCTAAGGGGCGCGCCTTCGGCAGCGGCACCCGGGTAGCTGTCAAATAAGCTTCAGTCGGCCCCGCCGTGACAAAGATCAGCGCCAACGCCAGTCCAATTGTCGTTTGGTCGCAGCGGGATAGACCAAAAGCCGATTTTCGGGCTGCTTTCCCCGCGCTAGACTTCATGGCAAGACCTTATTCCCCAACGATGGGCCAACCCGTCGTGGGCGCTGCGGTTCCCCAGAGGCGCCGCAAGCAGAACCAAATTGCGGAGGAGAGATAATGCGCGGCTTGATGCAAGACTGGCCCCTGTTGTGTCATCGAATCATCGATCATGCAGCCAAGAACCACGCGGAGCGCGAGCTCGTCTCGCGCTCGATCGAAGGCCCGATCCATCGCACCACCTACGCCGAAATCCGCAAGCGCTCGCTGAAAGTCGCGCAGCGACTCGATCAGGACGGCATCGTGCTCGGCGACCGCGTGGCCACCATCGCGTGGAACACCTGGCGGCATCTCGAAGCCTGGTACGGCATCATGGGCATCGGCGCCATCTGCCACACGGTCAATCCCCGGCTGTTTCCGGATCAGATCGCATGGATCATCAACCATGCGCAGGACCGCATCCTGATGACCGATCTGACCTTCGTGCCGATCCTGGAAAAGATCGCCGACCAGATTCCGAGCATCGAGCGGTTCATCATCCTCACCGACAAGGCGCATATGCCGCAGACCACGTTGAAGAACGCGGTCGCCTATGAAGACTGGATCGACGAAGTCGATGGCAATTTTCAATGGAAAGAGTTCGACGAGAACACCGCGGCCGCGATGTGCTACACATCGGGCACGACGGGCGATCCCAAAGGCGTGCTGTATTCGCACCGTTCCAACGTGCTGCACGCGCTGGTCGCCAACAACGGCGACGCGCTCGGCACCACGTCGAAGGACACCATGCTGCCGGTGGTGCCGCTATTCCACGCCAATAGCTGGGGCATCGCTTTCTCGGCGCCGTCGATGGGCACCAAACTGGTGATGCCCGGCGCCAAGCTCGATGGCGCGTCGGTCTACGAATTGCTGAGCAGCGAGAAGGTCACCTATACGGCCGGCGTGCCGACGGTGTGGCTGATGCTGCTGCAATACATGCAAAAGGAAAAACTGACGCTGCCGGATCTCAGGGTCGTGGTGTGCGGCGGCTCGGCATTGTCGCCAATCAGCCGATGGTG
>JAPLPC010000133.1 GCA_026400425.1 Hyphomicrobiales bacterium
GCTGCGGTAGTACTCAGACCCTCATCTTGAGAAGCGGACACGCGGCCGCATCTCGAAGGATGACTAAAGAGCTCCACATCTCATGGTTCGAGACGCGCGCAAGATGCGCGCTCCTCATCATGAGGGGCTAGAGCTTGAGCCAATTCAACGCGCCTTGCCCCGCCGCAACGCCGGTGGCGAATGACGCCTGCAGCAGATAGCCGCCGGTCGGGGCTTCCCAGTCGAGCATTTCGCCGGCGACGAACACGCCAGGCATGCGCTTCAACATGAACGCATCGTCGATCTCGTCGAACACGACGCCGCCGGCGCTGGAGATCGCGCGCGCGATCGGTGCGACACCGATCAGCGTGACCGGCACGGCATTGATCAAAGCGGCCAGCCTCTCCGGCGCCAGCGCCGCCAGTTGTACGCCCTCAGCGACCGCCACCTCCTGCAACAACCCGATCGCCACCGGTGACAGATGAATGGCCTTGCGCAGAAAATTAGAGAACGACTGCTTGCCACGCGATACGGCGAGCTTGCGCGCCAGATCACCGACGTCGAGATCCGGTCGCAGGGCCATGTGCAGCACGGCCTTGCCGTCTGCCCTCACAGCCTCGCGCAGCACCGACGACAGCGCATAGATGCCGCCGCCCTCGATGCCGGATCGCGTCACCATCGCCTCGCCGCGGACCCCATGCGCGCCGAAGGACAATGCGATGCCTTTCAGTGGCTGGCCCTCGAAGCGATCCTTGAAGATCTCCGACCAAGCCACATCGAAGCCGACATTGACCGGCCGCAGCGGCGCGATGGCGACGCCTCTCGCAGCGAGGATATCGACCCATGCGCCATCCGAGCCGAGCTTCGCCCAGCTTGCGCCGCCGAGTGCGAGCACTGTCGCCTTCGAAGAGACGAGCTTTTCACCGTCCGGTGTTGCTAATCGCAGCTCACCGTCCGCGTTCCACCCCGTCCAACGGTGACGGAAGGCAAAGGTCACGCCGCTCTCGCCGAGCCGACGTAGCCATGCGCGTAGCAGCGGCGAGGCCTTGAAAGCTTCCGGAAACACACGGCCGCTGGAGCCGATGAAGGTCGGCTGGCCCAGCGCTTCGCTCCATGCGCGTAGATCAGTTGGCGTGAAGCCATGGATGACTGGCGCAAGATGCGATTCCGCCGCGCCATAGCGCTTGAGAAAATCCGGCAGCGCTTCACCATGGGTGAGATTGAGCCCGCCGCGGCCGGCCATCAGAAACTTGCGGCCGGCCGATGGCATGGCGTCATAGACGACGACGCGCGCGCCGGCTTTTGCCAGCACCTCGGCCGCCATCAAGCCGGCGGGACCGGCACCGATGACTGCAATGTCAGACATTGAAATGGGCAGCCCGGATGAGCGAAGCGACATCCGGGACTCTTATCGCGATTACCCGCCTATCGCTACGCTCATGCGGGCTACAAATGTTGAGCAATCAGAGCTTGAGGCCGAGCCGCTTGGCGGCCTGCTCGACATATTTCTGCGTCTGGTGGAAGGCGCCGTCGAGCACGCGGGCATTGGACATATCGCTGATCTCTTTGAAATTCGCCGCGACGGTGTCGGCGGTCCACTGATCCTCGGCAAAGTTCTTGCCTTCGCTTTCGAGGATCCTGATAACCGCGAACGAGCCGGCACCGGCGCCCATGATGGTCTTGGTCGGCGCGTTTTCGCTCAGCATGTATTCGACGGCCGGTGTGATCGCTTCGGGCTTCATCAGCTTCAACGCTTCGGCCGGCAGCAGCTCCTCGGTCATGCGGGTCGCAGCCGTCGGCGAGACGATGTTGACGCGGATGTCGGTCTTGCGGCCCTCTTCCGCCAGCACATTCATCAGGCCGACCATCCCGGTTTTGGCCGCGCCGTAATTGGCCTGCCCGAAATTGCCGTAGAGACCCGAGGACGAGGTGGTGAGCACGATGCGCCCGTAATTGCGCGCGCGCATGCCGTCCCAGACGGCCTTGCAGCAATAGAAGGTGCCGACCAGATGCACGTCGAGAACCTTCATGAAATCGGCGACCTCCATCTTGCCGAACGACTTGTCGCGCAAAATGCCGGCATTGGCGCACAGCACATCGACGCTGCCCCAGTCCTTGGTGGCCTTATCGACCATCGCCGTGACCTGCTCGAAATTCGAGACATCGGCGCCATCGGCCATGGCGGTGCCGCCGGCGGCGCGGATTTCCTCGACCACGGTTTCAGCGGCCGTCAGCGAACCACCGGTGCCGTCACGCGCGCCGCCAAAATCATTGACGACGACCTTGGCGCCGAGCCTGGCGAGGCCCAGCGCATGGGCGCGGCCGAGGCCGTTGCCGGCGCCGGTGACGATGGCCACGCGGCCGTCAAAGCGAATGGTCATGATGCGTGCTCCTCACTTGAAATAGACGAGGCCGAGCCAGTCGGCGACCAGCGCCGGCTTGTCCTCGCCTTCGATCTCGACGGTGGCCGATGTGCGGGTGAACAATTCGTTCGGCTTGCGCAATGTCGCCTCGGT
Organism: Hyphomicrobiales bacterium; assembly: GCA_026400425.1. Classification (GTDB taxonomy): domain Bacteria; phylum Pseudomonadota; class Alphaproteobacteria; order Rhizobiales; family Xanthobacteraceae; genus Tardiphaga. The sequence goes on from JAPLPC010000133.1 coordinate 2,496, forward strand.
CAGCACGAAGCGGCCGCGCACGCGGGAGTCCGCCTTCACCGGCGAGATGAAACGGACCTTGTCGGTGCCGTAATTGACGCCCATGGCGACATCCCGCAGTTGCGGCAGCGCCTCATAGGAAAACACCGACAGCAGCGACATGGTGAGAAAACCGTGCGCGATGGTGGTACCGAACGGCGTCTCGCGGGCACGGGCGGGATCGACATGGATGAACTGGTGATCCTCGGTGGCGGCAGCGAAGGCATCGATGCGGCCCTGATCGACCAGATGCCACTCCGAGATGCCGACTTCCTTGCCGACCATGGCGATATATTCGTCGCGTGAAATCATCGTGTTCGGTATTCCCATTTTGTTGGCGGGCGCAGATTCCACAAAGCGGTGGAGGCTGCCAAGCCCTTGACTTGCGCCCTTTGGCCTAGCCGCCCGACACGCTGGAACCGCCGCGCAGTTGCGGGAAATCCTCTTCCTTGAACTCGATCCCGCGCAGGGCGTCGCTGCGGTCGTCCTCGTGTTCGAGGCGACGTAGATGGACGCGGCGGATCTTGCCGGAGATCGTCTTCGGCAGTTCGGTGACGAATTCGATGCGCCGGACGCGCTTGAACGGCGCGAGGCGCTCCTGCAGATGCGCGTAGATCGACAGCGCGGTGTCGGCATCCGGCTTGGCACTGCCGACCAGCATCACATAGGCCTTGGGGATCGCAAGACGGATCGGATCCGGGCTCGGCACGATGGCGGCTTCGGCCACCGCATCGTGCTCGATCAGGATGCTTTCGAGCTCGAACGGCGAGATGCGATAGTCGGAGGATTTGAACACGTCATCGGCGCGGCCGACGAATGTGAGATAGCCATCGTCATCGAGGAAAACGACGTCGCCGCTGCGATAGATGTCGCCACTGGCGCCACTGACGCTGCCGTCGTCACCCTGATAGCCCTGCATCAGGCCGGCCGGCCGATCGCTGCCAAGCACCAGGCCGACCTCGCCCTCCTTGGCGGGCTGTCCATCGGCATCGATCACGCGCACTTTATAACCCGGCAACGGACGCCCCATCGAGCCGATCTTTACCGGTTGCCCCGGCGAATTGCCGGCGAGCGCCGTGGTTTCGGTCTGGCCGTAGCCGTCGCGGATGGTGAGGCCCCAGGCAGCCTTGACCTGATCGATCACTTCCGGATTGAGCGGCTCGCCGGCGCCGCAGACTTCGCGCAGCGCGACCTTGGTGTCGGCACCGTCGGCGGCGCGCACAGTGTCGTCACGCCGCAGCGTGCAATCGTAGCAAGCAGGCTTTTGGCATCGAAGCGCGGCTGGTTGACCACGAACACGGTAGCGCCGGCATTCCACGGCGCGAACAGGCAGCTCCAGGCATGCTTGGCCCAACCCGGCGACGATATATTGAGATGGATGTCACCGGGCTGCAGGCCGATCCAGTACATCGTCGAGAGCCCGCCGATGGGATAGCTGCGCTGGCTGTGTCGCACCAGTTTTGGCTTCGCCGTGGTCCCCGAGGTGAAATAGAGCAGCATCGGATCGTCGGCTCTGGTGGGGCCGTCCGGCGTAAGTGTGTCCGGGAATTCGGACGCTGTCTCGAAGCCGAGCCAGCCATCGTGCGCGGATGTCGCATTGACGACGATCTGGCCGATGCCTGCCGTTTTCAGGCCGTCGAACTTGGCGACCTGATCTTCGGATGCGACAACGAGTTTCGCTTTGCCGCGATCGAGGCGATCCTGCAATTCATCGGGTGTCAGCAATGTCGTCGCGGGGATGATGACGACGCCGAGCTTGATTGCCGCCAGCATGGTCTCCCATAGCGGCACCACATTGCCGAGCAGCAGAAGCAGATGATCGCCGCGATTTAATCCCTGCGCACGCAGGAAGTTTGCAACCTGGTTGGAGCGACGCGACAGATCGGCAAAGGAGAGTTTCGTTTCACTGGCCGTCGCTGCATCGACGATCCACAGCGCCGTTCGATCCTTGCTCGTTGCAACGTGTGCGAGTTCGACATCGAACCAGTCAAGCGCCCAGTTAAAATCGATGGGATCAGGCCAGCGAAAACCGGCGACCGCGGTGTCGTAGTCAGTGCGATGTTCGAGGAGAAAGGCGCGGGCCTGCTTGAACGTGGTCATGCTTCCTCACCTTGATTTGTATGCGCGCTCTCATCGGCGCTCTACCATTCGTCATGACCGGCGCACGCCGGGTATCCACGTCTTAGCCGCAAAGCGAACAGGCGTGGATGGCCGGGACAAGCCCGGCCATGACGGAGCTCAATTGCCAGCCAGTTTCCGCAGGTGGTTCACGATCCCCGAAAAATCGACACCGCCCTGCCCCTCTTTGTCAAAGGTCTCATAGATGCTCTCAGCGTGCGCACCGAGCGGCGTCTCTACGCCCGCTGCCCTGGCGGCTTCCTGCGACAGCTTCAGATCCTTCAGCATCAGCGCCGCGGCGAAGCCGGGCTTGTAGTCGTTATTGGCTGGCGATGTCGCCACCGGCCCCGGCACCGGGCAATAGGTCGTCAGCGACCAGCACTGGCCTGACGAGGTCGACGCCACATCGAACAGTGCCTGATGCGACAGGCCGAGTTTCTCCGCCAGCACGAAGGCTTCGCTGACGCCGATCATGGAAATGCCGAGGATCATGTTGTTGCAGATCTTGGCGGCCTGCCCAGCCCCGGCATCTCCGCAATGGACGATTTTCTTGCCCATGGCTTCGAGGATCGGCTTGGCCGCAGCAAACGCCGTGGCCTCGCCACCGGCCATGAAGGTCAGCGTCGCGCCCTTGGCGCCGCCGGTGCCGCCGGACACCGGCGCATCGACGGAGCGAAGCTGTTGCGCAGCGGCAAGCGCATGCGCCTTGCGGGCGCTCTCGACATCGATGGTCGAGCAGTCGATCATCAACGCGCCTGGGGCCGCAGCCGGGATCACTTCGCTCCAGACCGACACCACATGCTTGCCCGCGGGCAGCATGGTGACGATGACGTCCGCGCCCTGCACGGCTTCGGTGGCGGTGGCCGCGATGGCCAGCCCGTCAGCCTTTGCCTGCGCGCGCGAAGCCTCGACCAGATCGAAGCCCGTCACCTTGTGACCGGCCTTGACGAGATTGGCGGCCATCGGGCCGCCCATATTGCCGAGGCCGATAAAAGCGATGCTGGTCATGTCCTGCCCTCGTCGTTTGGTTGTTTTTATAGGCTTGCGAATGCGAAGAAATCCGACTTTCGTTCAGAACGTCAAGGCGACGTCGCGCGGCGCCAGATAGCGGGCGACGATTTCCGGCGTGACGCCTTGCAGCGTCGGCGGCTGCCATTTCGGATTGCGGTCCTTGTCGATGATTGCGGCCCGTACGCCCTCGACGAAATCGGCGCTGTCGAACACTTCCAGCGCGGCAAGATATTCGCGCGACAGACACTGTTCGAGCGATGTCGATGCGCGCGCCAGACGCAGCAATTTCAGCGTCACTTTCAAACCGCGTGGCGACTTGTCCGCTATCGCCTGCAGCGTCGCCTGCGCGAAGTCCGAACCATCCTGCTTTAACGCCGCGACGATCGCTTCGACGTCGTCATGGGCAAAGGCGCGATCGATCAACATACGTTGCGCGGTAACGGGACCCGTTTGCTCCGACGCAGAAAAACCCTTGAGCCTGGTCATCACGGCAGTTGCATCGCTGCCCGGCGCGAGCTTGGTCAGCGCCTCGCGCAGAACCGGCCATTGGCTGCTGTCGATCAACACATCGGCCATCCCTGCAGCCAGCGCATCGGGGCCATTCGCCGTCTGGCCGGTGAGACCATAATAGGTTCCGAGTTCACCCGCTGCGCGCGACAACAGCCAGGTGCCGCCGACATCCGGAAAAAAGCCGAGGCCCACTTCGGGCATCGCCATCCTGGTCTTCTCGGTAACGATGCGATGGCTGGCGTGACCGGCGAGACCGACGCCGCCGCCCATGACAAATCCATCCATGTAAGCGACATAGGGTTTGGGAAATTTCGCGATCCGCGCATTGAGGATGTACTCCTCGCGCCAGAAAACCTTGCCGAGATCGCCCTTCACCTTGGCGCTCTCATAGAGCCCGCGGATATCGCCGCCCGCACACAGGCCGCGCTCGCCGGCGCCTTCTAGAATGACCACCGCGACGGACGGGTCGGTCTCGAATGCATCCAGTGCCGCGACGATGGCGCGGGTCATGTCGAGCGTCAACGCGTTGAGCGCCTTCGGGCGGTTCAGCCGAAGAATGCCGGCCGCGCCTTCCCTGCGCGCGATCAGATCGCCTTCGCTCATCGTGCGCCCTCGATCAGTTTGCGCGACACGATCAGCCGCATGATTTCATTGGTGCCTTCGAGGATCTGATGTACGCGCAGATCGCGCACGATCTTCTCGATGCCGTATTCGGCGAGATAGCCATAGCCGCCATGCAGCTGCAGCGCCTGATTGGCGACCTCATAGCCCACATCAGTGCCGAAACGCTTGGCCATGGCGCAGAGCATGCTGGCATCATGATCCTTGCGATCGAGCGCCGCCGCGGCGCGCCAGAGAAAGGTGCGCGCGGCTTCCAGTTCGGTTGCCATGTCGGCAACGCGGAACTGCAGCGCCTGGAATTCGTCGAGGCGTTTTCCGAACGCCTTGCGCTCTTTCATGTAGCCGAGCGACTTGTCGAGCGCCGACTGCGCACCGCCGAGCGAACAAGCGGCGATATTGAGGCGGCCGCCATCGAGCCCGGCCATGGCAATCTTGAAACCGATGCCCTCAGCGCCGAGTCGATTGGCCACCGGCACCCGCGCATCCGCGAAGATGACGGATCGGGTCGGCTGCGCATTCCAGCCCATTTTGCGCTCATTGGCGCCGAAGGAGAGACCGGGCGTGTCCTTGTCGACCACCAGGGTCGAGACGCCGCCGGCGCCCTCGCCTCCTGTGCGCACCATGACGACGTAGATGTCGGTTTCGCCGGCGCCCGAGATGAACTGCTTCTGGCCGTTGAGCACATAGTGATCGCCGTCGATCACGGCCTTGGTGCGCAATGCGGCCGCGTCGGAGCCCGAGCCCGGCTCGGTCAGGCAATAGCTCGCCAGCAACTCCATGGTGCACAGGCGCGGCAGCCACTCTTGGCGCTGCGCATCGCTGCCATAGCTATCGATCATCCACGACGCCATGTTGTGGATCGAGATGAAGGCCGATGTCGTGGGGCAGCCCGTGGCCAGCGCCTCGAAAATCAGCGCTGCGTCGAAGCGCGTCATCGCGGAGCCGCCGACATCGTCGCGGATATAGATGCCGCCCATGCCGAGTTCTGCGGCCGCGCGCATCACGTGTTTCGGGAAATGTTTGTCCTCGTCCCATTGCAGGGCGAAGGGCGCGATCTGTTCGGCGGCGAAAGCACGCGCCATGTCGCGGATAGCGGTTTGTTCCTCATCGAGAGCGAATTGCATGACGCCCTTCTTTGTTGATTGTGGATCGAAAAGCAAACGGCCCGGCGCATCGAGGATGCTGCCGGGCCATCGTTAGCGTCTTACTTCATCAGCGGGATGGAGAATTCCGCTCCTTCCTTGACGCCCGTGGGCCAGCGCGAGGTGACCGTCTTGGTCTTGGTGTAGAAGCGGATCGAGTCTGGACCGTGCTGATTGAGATCGCCGAAGCCCGACTTCTTCCAGCCACCGAAGGTGTAGTAGGCGATCGGCACGGGGATCGGCACATTGATGCCGACCATTCCGACATTCACCTTGGCTGCAAAGTCACGGGCGGCGTCGCCGTCGCGGGTGAAGATGGCGACACCGTTGCCATAGTCGTGATCCGACGGCAGCGCGAGCGCCTCCTCGTAATCATTGGCGCGTACCACGGAGAGCACGGGGCCAAAAATCTCTTCCTTGTAGATGCGCATGTCCTTGGTGACGTTATCGAACAGGCAGCCGCCGAGATAGAAACCCTTCTCGTAGCCCTGCATCTTGAAGCCGCGACCATCGACGGCAAGCGTCGCGCCTTCCTTGACGCCGATATCGATGTAGTTGCGCACGCGCTCGACGGCCTCCGCGGTCACCAGCGGACCGTAATCGGCCGACGGATCGATCGAGGTGCCGATCTTCAGCGCTTCGACGCGCGGGATCAGCTTTTCCATCAGGCGATCTGCAGTAGCTTTACCTACCGGCACTGCGACCGAGACGGCCATGCAGCGCTCACCGGCGGAGCCGTAGCCGGCGCCGATCAGCGCATCGACGGCCACGTCCATGTCCGCATCCGGCATGATGATGGCGTGGTTCTTGGCGCCGCCGAAGCACTGGCAGCGCTTGCCGGTCTGCGCAGCGCGCTCATAGATGTATTGCGCAATCGGGGTCGAGCCGACAAAGCCGATGGCCTTGATGTCCTGATCGTCGAGGATTGCATCGACGGACTCCTTGTCGCCATTGACGACATTGAGGATGCCCGGCGGCAGGCCGGCTTCGATCATCAACTGGGCCAGCATCATCGGCACGCCGGGATCGCGCTCCGACGGCTTCAGGATGAACGCATTGCCGCAGGCGATCGCAGGGCCGAACTTCCACATCGGGATCATCGCCGGGAAGTTGAACGGCGTGATACCGGCGACGACGCCGAGCGGCTGGCGCATGGAATAGATGTCGATGCCGGGGCCGGCGCCTTCGGTATATTCGCCCTTCATGAGATGCGGGATGCCGCAGGCGAATTCGACCACTTCGAGGCCGCGCTGTATGTCGCCCTTGGCGTCAGGCACGGTCTTGCCGTGCTCGCGCGCCAGACATTCGGCCAGCTTGTCGTAATCACGCTGGGCGAGTTCGAGGAACTTCATCAACACACGTGCGCGGCGCTGCGGATTGGTGTTGCCCCAGGCAACCTGCGCAGCCGCGGCATTCTCGATGGCAGCGCGCATTTCCGCCTTGGAGGCCAGTGCAACCTTGGCCTGCACATCGCCGGTCATCGGCTCGAATACGTCGGCGAAACGCCCCGACGTGCCGGCGACTTCCTTGCCGCCAATGAAATGTCCGATCGTCCGCATGCGTTCCTCCTGGGGAGCCAATTTGGACGGGATGTTGATCAGGCTTTTCCCGGTTTGGAAAGGCCTCGAATGCGGAACGGTTTTGCGAAAATGCAAGCCACGCAGGCGTCGCTTTTGAAAGAGCCGACGACCGGCAGTGCCGCACGGCAAGACAAATGTCACTGCCGCGACATTGTGTCAGACGAGCCCATCAGAGGTTTACGAGGCCCTGCTCGCGGCTTTCTTCGTCGCTGTACGTCTGGTTGCCGGCTGCGGCATTGCATGCGCCAGTGCAGCATCGCGCCCGACCTTGAGAAATTCGTCGGACATCTCGCCGGTGCCTGCGATTCGCGCCATCAGGATGGTACCCATCAGGGTGGCCAATGTGGCCATCGCCTGCTTACGGGCGCGATCGGGACCGCCGGGCAATTGCTCGGCTAGCAACCCGATCATGTCGTCGAGCTTGGCCGCGAAAGCCCGGCGGGTCTTGGGACCTTCGCGCGCGATCTCGGCGCCCAGCGCAGGCATCGCGCAGCCATGACCGGGATTGTCACGATGCTGCGGCGAGAGGTAGGCATTGACGATACTGCTAAACCGTTCCTCGGGCGTCGTGTCCGCGCTTTGCTGCCGCCAGCGCGCGATCGAGCGATCCATCGCATATTCGAACGCTTCGACGACCAGCGCCTCGCGCGAGTCGAAATGCGCGTAGAAACCACCATGCGTGAGGCCGGCTTCCTTCATCAAGTCGGCGACGCCGATGCCGTGGGCACCACGTTCGCGCAGCCGCACCGACGCCTTCTTGACGATGCGGGCGTGGGTTTCGGCCTTGTGTTCTTTGGAGTAACGCATACCCGGTCCATTCCGCCGAAAAAGATGACGCCGATCATACTAATAGCTCTGCTTCGAACACGCAACGCGTCCCGCCCGGTCCGCTTGACTTTAGCCGGGCGTCGCGGAACCTGGGCCATCAAGAAACTGCAAAAGGTGAGGATTTTCCATGGACATGCTCAACCCGCATTGCCGCATCGACCGCGATTCACGCGGCGTCGTTCGCCTGACCATCTGCGGTGCAGGACCACTCAACATCCTCGGCAGCACCGTCATCAACCACGTCCGCGAAGGCATCGAGGCCTTGGCGGCCGATCGCGACATCCGCGTCCTGGTCATCGCCGGCCAGAGCGAGAAAAGCATGATCGGCGGCGCCGACATCAAGGAAATGGCGGCGCTCGACCAACGCTCTGCGGAAACCTTTATCTCCGGACTCCGCGCGCTTTGCGATGCCCCCCGGCACTTCCCGGCGCCGGTGATTGCCCGCATTCCCGGCTGGAGTCTCGGCGGAGGGCTTGAATTCGCCGCGGCCTGCGATTTTCGCTTGGCCGCGCATGATGCGAAATTTGCCATGCCGGAGGTCAAGGTCGGCATCCCCTCGGTGATTCAGGCCGCCTTGCTGCCACGCCTGATCGGCTGGGGCCGCGCCCGCTGGCTGATCATGACCGCCGCCACCATCGATGCACCGACGGCACTGAACTGGGGTCTGGTCGACGCCGTCGCCAGTGAGGGGGCGCTTGATGCCGAGGTGGAGAAACTGATCGAGGCCCTGCTCGCATGCGGCCCGGAGGCGCTCCGGTCGCAAAAGGCAATGCTCCGCCAATGGGAAGAGCTGCCGCTGAAAGAATCCATGGATCTCAGCGTCGGCGTGTTCGGCGAGGCCTATCTCACCGGCGAGCCGCAGCGGCTGATGGCGGACTTCATCAACCGCAAGCGGTAAACCAATCATCGTTGCGACGTGACAGGCCGCGCCCGGCTTGCAATTGCCGCTACGCATCATATGATGATCATCATGTTCCATGTATGATGGATTGCGCCGATGATCTCCGGATGGCTCTCGACCGCACTGGCCCGGCGCAACATCCACTATGGTTGGGCGATGATTGCGGTCACCTTCTTGACGGCGCTGATGAGTGCCGCCGCCGTCGGCGCACCGGGCGTATTCATCGTGCCGTTACAGAAGGAGTTCGGTTGGAGCACCGCCGAAATCTCCTCCGCGATGTCGATCCGCTTCGTGCTGTTCGGCCTGATGGCGCCGTTCGCCGCGGCGCTGATGAACCGCTACGGATTGCGCAACGTCACGCTCACGGCGTTGACGGTGATCGTGTCCAGCCTGATCATGTCGCTCGGCATGACGCAGCTCTGGCAGTTGGTTGCGCTATGGGGCTTTGCTGTCGGCGTCGGCACCGGGATGACGGCGCTGGTCCTCGGCGCAACGGTGGCTTCGCGCTGGTTTGCGGCGCGCCGCGGTCTGGTGATCGGCATCCTCACCGCCAGCGCCGCCACCGGGCAGCTGATCTTTCTGCCGATCCTCGCCGGCATGACCGCGCAGATCGGCTGGCGCTGGGCGCTGGCGCTGATGTGCGTGATGCTGGCGATTGCCGCGATCGGCGTGTTGCTGGTGATGCGCGACCGGCCAAGCGATCTCGATCTGCGCCCGTTCGGTGACACCGGCACCGATCCGCTGCCTGCCCCTGCCCCAAACAATGCGCCCATCATGGCCGCCGCCCTCGGCGCGCGCTGCGCGATGCTGCGAAGACAAAGGTGTTCTGGATCCTGTTCGCGACCTTCTTCATCTGTGGCGCCAGCACCAATGGCTTGGTGCAGGTGCATCTGATCCCGATGTGTCTCGATTTCGGTATCCCGGAAATGCAGGCCGCGGGCCTGCTCGCTGCCATGGGCGTGTTCGATTTCGTCGGCACCATCGCATCGGGCTGGCTGTCGGATCGCTATGACAACCGCTATCTGCTGTTCTGGTATTACGGCCTACGCGGCCTGTCGCTACTGGCGCTGCCCTATACGGACTTCACGTTTTACGGCCTGTCGCTGTTCGCGATGTTCTACGGGCTCGACTGGATCGCCACGGTGCCGCCCACGGTGAGGCTCACCGCCGCGACATTCGGCGCAGAGCGTGCCGGGCTGGTGTTCGGCTGGATCTTCGCAGGCCACCAATTAGGTGCAGCAGCGGCCGCCTTCGGCGCCGGCCTGTCGCGCACCGTGCTGCTCAGCTACCTGCCGGCATTCTTCGCCGCAGGGGCGCTGTGCATCGTCGCCGCCGTGATCGTGCTGGCCATCACGACGGACAAGAAACCCGCGACTGCGTGAAGCTGTAGGGTGGGCAAAGCGCAGCGCGCCCACCATTTCACGCTCAAGATAGGGTGGGCACGCTGCGCTTTGCCCACCCTACATTCTCAGGCACCAGCACTATGGCCGCATCTGCAACCGCGCCGGGCCAGGCGTACGCAACGGCTCCGCTAGACGCGCGAATTCGCACAGCAGCGAACGGGTCTTGAGTGGATTGATGACCTCCTCCACCCAGAACTTTTCGGCCGACCGGAATGGCGAACGCAGTTTGTTGAGCCGATCCTCGATCTCCGCGAGTTTCGCTTTGGGATCATCGGCCGTTTCGATCTCGGCGCGGTAGGCAGCCTCGATGCCGCCTTCCAGCGGCAGCGAACCCCAATAGGCTGACGGCCACGCATAGCGCATCGAGTAGCGATTGGCCGGCTGATGCACCACGCCCGCGACGCCGAAGGCGTTGCGCAGGATGATCGTGCACCACGGCACCGTACTCTGGTTGACCGCGGCCATCGCGCGCACGCCATAGCGGATGGTGGCCTGCTTCTCGGCTTCGAGACCAACCATGAAGCCGGGGCAATCCATCAGATAGACCACGGGCAGATGGAAGGTCTCGGCGAGATCGACGAAACGGATCACCTTCTGGCAGGCATCGGACGTCCATGACCCGCCGAAGTGAAACGGATCGCTGGCCAGCACCGCCACCGCACGGCCGTCGAGCCGGGCAAAGCCGGTGATCACCGGGCGGCCGAAATTCGCCGACATCTCGAAGAACGAGCCGCGATCGACGACAGCGTCGATGATCGGGCGCATCTTGTAGACTTCCTTGCGGCCGCGCGGCACGGCGTTCAGCAGCATCGCCTCGGCGCGCTCCGGATCGTCACTGCAAGGCAGCGTCGGCGGCAGTTCGTAGACCGACGACGGCAGGTAGGACAGGAAGCGCCGCGCACAGGCGAATGCCTCCTCTTCCGTGTTCACCGCATGATCGACGCCGCCGGCGCGGGTCTGGATATCGGCGCCGCCGAGCTCCTTCTTGTCGAGCGCCGCACCGAGGCGCGCAACCACCGGCGGACCGGCGACGAACATCGCCGAGTTCTTGGTCATCACCGAGTAATGGCTGGCCGCGAGACGCGCTGCACCGAGGCCTGCAACGGAGCCGAGCCCGAGCGCGACCACCGGCACCTGGGAGAGATTGGCCGTCGTGTACCAGTACCAACGCGTGCCACCGACGCCGCCGGGCAGATT
>JAPLPC010000548.1 GCA_026400425.1 Hyphomicrobiales bacterium
CATCGGCGAGCATCATGCTGTCCGGCATTTACTACGGTGTGGCCTATGGTGGCACCATCACCTCGGTGTTGATGAGGATCCCCGGCGAAGCCTCGTCGGTGGTGACCTGCCTGGACGGCTACGAGATGGCGCGCAAGGGGCGCGCCGGCGCGGCTCTCGGCATCGCTGCGTTCGGCTCGTTTTTCGCGGGCACCGTCGGGGTGGTGGCGATCTCCTACCTGTCGCCCCCATTGTCCCGCTGGGTACTGGCGTTCGGGCCGGCCGAATATGCCATGGTGATGCTGTCGGGCATCGCGCTGGTGACCTATTTCTCGAACGGATCCAAGCTCAAGGCGCTTCTGATGGCGGCGTTCGGCCTGTTGTTGGGATCCGTCGGCTCCGATCCCATGGCGGCTACGCCCCGCCTCACGTTCGGGGTCTTCCATCTGGCCGGCGGCATAGACCTGGTGCCACTCGCCATCGGCCTGTTCGGCATTTCCGAGCTTCTGTCCATGGCGCTCCGCAAACCGGAGAAAATGCAGGTGATGGCGACGCCGGCCAGCTTTCTGGAGTTCATGCCGAACCGCGACGAGGCGCGACGTTCGGCTGCGCCGGTCGTTCGCGGGACCTTCCTCGGCTTTCTTGTCGGCCTGATCCCCGGCGGGGGCGCCGTCCTTGCGACCTTCCTGTCCTATGCGATGGAACGCAAGCTCTCGAAGAATCCCGATGAGTTTGGCAAGGGCGCGGTAGAAGGCCTCGCCGGCCCCGAGGCGGCGAACAATGCCGGCACGGCCGGAGCTTTCGTGCCGCTGCTGTGCATGGGAGTCCCCGCCAACGCGATCACCGCGTTGCTGCTGGGCGCCTTCATGATCCACGGAGTCGCGCCCGGGCCCACGATCATCGAAAGACAGCCTGAAATTTTCTGGGGCGTCGTCGCAAGCATGTATGTCGGCAACGTCATGCTGCTGGTTCTCAATCTGCCACTGGTGGGCTTGTTCGTCCGTATTCTCGAAGTGCCGCGCGCCTGGCTCGCCTCCATCATCCTGGTTGTTTGTCTGATCGGCGTCTATTCGACCAACAGCGCAGCGACGGACGTGTTGTTGGCGGTTCTGTTCGGCGTGGTCGGCTATATTCTGCGCCGCTATGGGTATGACCTCGGCATCGTCATTCTCGCTTATGTGCTTGGCGGGGTCTTCGAACGCTCGCTGCGCCAGGCGCTGGCGATCTCCGACGGAGATCTCGCGATCTTTGTGTCAAGCCCGCTGACGATCACGTTCGCCATCATCACGGTCGTCTTGGTGATCATCGCGATGATCCCGCGCCGTGCCGCTCCAAAGCCCGGTCAGGTCCCGTCCACGCCAACGCGCTGACGTCGCACCTGACCGGGACGCCCATGAGCGGAGTAACGGATGAGCAGATGCGCGGCTCATTTTTCGTGAAGGCGCACCACCAGCCCGACCGCCCTCACACTTCAAGGATCTCGCGGATCTTCGTTGCCAGTGCATCGACGGCGAAGGGTTTGGTCATCATGTCCATGCCGGGATCGAGGAAGCCCGAGCGGACGGCTGCGTTCTGGGCGTAGCCGGTGACGAACAGGACCTTGAGATCGGGCCTCGACTGGCGCGCGATCTCCGCCAGCTGACGTCCATTCAGTCCGGGCAGTCCGACATCGGTGACCAGCAGGTCGATCCGTCGCTGCGACTGCAGGATCGGGATCGCGGTGACCGCATCGACGGCTTCGATGGCGCTATAGCCGAGCTGGTCGAGCACCTCGGTGACGATCAGGCGGACCGAGGTATCGTCCTCGACGACCATCACCGTCTCGCCGGCGCCGCGCGGGGCGACGGCCTTCTGCAAGACGTCGGCTTGCGCCGAATCTTTCGAGCGCGGCAGAAACAGCTTCACCGTGGTGCCTTGATTGGGTTCGCTATAGATCCGGATGTGGCCGCCGGACTGGCGCGCAAAACCGTAGATCATCGACAGGCCGAGACCGGTGCCCTGGCCGACCGGCTTGGTCGTGAAGAACGGCTCGAACACCTTTTCGACCGTCGTCGCCGACATGCCTGGTGCGTCCTTGCCAAGGAGCGCAGATAGTGCGTCGGTAAAGTCGCCTGTTGAGACGCCCTTGAGGTAGAGCCAAGGGATCAGCTCTTCGATCGCCTTGGTCCGCCTGAGATAGGGTGGCAGGATTGCGCTTGTGAAGCGCAGGCGCTGTCCCTGCGCGTCGAGCCGCTTGTCGTTGACGCGCGGTTGCTTGACCGCCATCTGACCCAGTGGCGTTTGAATCTCGCGCTCTTGGGCGTGGCCATTCCTGACGACCATGCGGCGACCGTCACCGTCGACCACGCCGCG
>JAPLPC010000337.1 GCA_026400425.1 Hyphomicrobiales bacterium
ACGTGCTGCGCCAGCTTGCAGCTTGATATCAATCAGGAGTGAGACCATTGGCCTCACTCCGAATTGAGTGGCAGGTGAATGGAAGGCGGCCTATGACAAGGTCGCCTTCTGCATTTGAGGGAACCTGCGTTTCCTTATTTAATTCACCGCGCGACGCTGTCGCCCGCGACCCCCGGATTCGGCGCCTTTCCATGAAACCTCTGGCTGATGCATCGCGATCGACCGGCATTGTTGCTGCCGTGGTCACCGTCGTCCTTGGTCAACTCGGCGTTGCGGGCGGCCTGATCTCCAGCGCACAGGCGCAGCCGCGCGCCGTCGTCGAGCTGTTTACCTCGCAGGGCTGCTCCTCATGTCCACCGGCCGACAAGATCATCGGCGACCTCGCCAAGGATCCGTCGGTGATCGCGCTCAGCATGCCCGTCGATTACTGGGATTATCTCGGCTGGAAGGACACGCTGGCGGATTCGCGCTTCAGCGCGCGCCAGAAGGCTTACTCGCAGATGCGCGGCGATCGCGACATCTATACGCCGCAGGCGGTTATCAACGGGGCGAGCCAGGTGATCGGCAGCGACCCCGCCAAGATCGAGCATGCGATCGGCGCGACCAAGCAAAGCACGTCTGTGATGTCGGTGCCGGTGTCGGTTTCGGTGTCCGGCAAGCATGTGAATGTCACGGTTGCCGCGTCCTCCGCACCGTCTGGCCAGAATCGCGGCGAGGTGTGGATCTGCTCGGTATCGACATCGGTGCCGATTACGGTCGGGCGCGGCGAGAACCGCGGACGCGAGCTGACTTACTACAATGTCGTGCGCAACTGGCTGAAGGTCGGCGACTGGACCGGCAGCGCGGCGACCTGGACCGTGCCGCTGGAGAACGTCTCGCGCGAGGGTGTCGATGCGGCGGTCGTCTATGTCCAGGATGGTTCGCGCGAGCAACCCGGCCCTATGCGCGGCGCGGCGTTCACTTCGCTGCAGTAAGCCCGACCGTCGCAAGCATAGCGCCAGGAGCGCTGCTTCCCGGATCGCAACGATCGATTGGCGCCCCCAGACAAGAAAAAGGACCAATTCGCATTGGCCCTTCGGTAGAACTATACTGCGCAGGGTCCGATCCCAACGACCGCGGGGGGCTGGGGGCTGAGGAATCCGAGACCGGAAGAACCGGACCCGACGCAGTATCTTTGTATCGCAAGCCACAAGGGCATCGGCTGGGCCAAAATTTGGCGGCAATAAGATTCGCCTAACGTTCCCGTGACGGGAAGTTTCTTATCGACGGTCATGGCGAAAACGGGTCTTGCGGCCTGTGGCTGACGGCGCAATCATGTACGCGATGTGACAGGAGACACTGATGGATGGGATGTCGGGAGACACCGAACCCAGTTCGAACCGCATGACGACGGCTCCGGCCCCCGTCGTCAGCTTCAACCGGATCGAACTCAGCCGTATCCTCAATCTTTACGGGCGCATGGTGTCGGACGGCGAATGGCGTGACTACGCCATCGATTTCCTGCGGGACCGTGCGGTGTTTTCGGTGTTTCGGCGCGCATCGGAAATGCCCATCTACCGGATTGAAAAGGACCCGCGACTGGCCCGCAAACAAGGCATGTACAGCGTCATCTCGGCAACCGGCATGATCCTGCGCCGCGGCCATGAACTCGACCGCGTGCTGTTGGTGATCGACCGCAAGCTTGCGGTGGTGTGACCTTCTTGCAGCCACAGCCCGGCTTCGAGAACGATGGCAGCAAGCGTTCTACGGCAGCGTCTTGCTACCCGGACCCAGCGCCCGCTGCATCGAGATGGTGTCGAGCCAGCGGCCGAATTTGAAGCCGACATTCGGATGTGTGCCGATCATTTCGAAGCCCGCATTGCGATGAACCGCCACCGATCCCGCATTGGCGCTATCACCGATCACGGCCACCATCTGCCGGTATCCCTTTGATTCGCAGGCTTCGATCAGGGCGGCCAGAAGCTTGCCGCCGATGCCCCGGCGCTGCGCCGCTGGCGCCAGATAGATCGAATTTTCCACGGTAAACCGATAGGCGACGCGCGGCCGATGCGGGCCGGCATAGGTATAGCCGAGCACCCCATTGCCATCGACAGCGACGAAGTAGGGGAAGCCGCCAAGCACCAGCGCGTCATAGCGCCGGGTCATCTCGGCGAGATCGGGCGGGTCCAGCTCGAAAGTCGCGGTGCCGTGCAGGACCGCTTCTTCATAGATGGCTGTAATGGCGACCAGGTCTGCCGCCGTCGCCGCGCGGATTTCGATCTCGGACATGCACGACAGTATTTTTGCCGTCTGCAAAAGAAAAGCCCCAGCTTTTGGCCGGGGCTTTGATTGCTTTTGGTTGGGCCTCGAACTTACTCTTTCTGTCCGAGCAGCTGCAGCAGCAGCGTGAACAGGTTGATGAAGTTCAGGTACAGCGACAGCGCGCCGGTGATGGCTGCACGTTCCGCGATGTCGCCGCCCTGCGAAGCGTAACCGTAGATGTAGTCGTTCTTCAGACGCTGGGTGTCGTAGGCGGTGAGGCCTGCGAAGATCAGCACGCCGACCACCGAGACGATGAACTGCAGCATCGACGACGCCACGAAGATGTTCACGATGCTCGCGATGATGATGCCGAACAGGCCCATCAGCAGGAACGAACCCATCCCCGTCATGTCACGCTTGGTGGTGTAGCCATACAGGCTCAGCGCACCGAACGAAGCCGCGGTAATGAAGAACACCCGCACGATCGAGGTGTGCGTGTACACCAGGAAGATCGACGACAGCGAGACGCCCATCAGTGCGGCGAAGGCCCAGAACATGATCTGTGCAGTCGCCGGCTTGAGGCGGTTGATGCCGAACGAGATGGCGAACACCATCACCAGCGGAGCGGCAATGAACACCCACTTCAGCGGGCTGGCGAACATGTAATAGCCGAATGCCGACAGATGGGTCGAACCGACCCGCGCCACGGCATTGGAGGCGTCGGTGACGGCGCCCATATACACGCCCAGCGCGGCAAAGCCGGTGATGGCCAGGCCGATGGTCATGTAGTTGTAGATGCGCAGCATGTAGGAGCGCAGGCCGGCATCTACCGCGGCGGTGTCACGCGCACCGGCATGGCCGAACGGAGAAGCATAGTTACGGTCTAGATCCGACATGGTCGAAACCTCGATAAGTTGTCCAAGCGCCCGCAAAGGGTGTGCGTCGCTGGCCCGAATTATATCCCAGGTTCAGCGCCGTACGTGATTTAAAATCGCGTCACAAACGCTGAAGGCCTGACCCAAAGGGTATGTGGGAAACTAACACATCCACTGCAAGCTTCCACGCGTGGCGGAATGTCGCTCCGTACCGCTCGCAGGCATGTTTGTGATACCCGATGCGGCGCCGGTGTTCGTCGGCTTGGATCGTTTTGGGACGAATCAGCCGTTGCGGGGGCAAAGCGGCTGGGGAAATCGTCATAAATTGCGCAAGACCGCCGCCGGCTTTTGATTCAGGGCCACCAGGGTGCCCAGCAGGCCCAGACCTACTGTGACAATAAGCGCCGCCAGAACCACGCCGGTCGCGCTGCCGCTCTGCCAGACGAAGCCCAGATTCATCAGCCGCGTGACGATCAGCCACGCGGCCAGCGACCCCGCAAGCACGCCGAACACCGCGGTGGCGAGGCCAATCATCAGATATTCGAGCGCGTAGGCGCCGAGCAACCGGGCACGGGTGGCGCCGAGGGTCTTGAGGATCACGGCGTCATAGACGCGGTGGCGGTGGCCGGCGGCCAGAGCGCCGCCCAGCACGAGAATCGCCGACAGCAGCGTCACCGAACTGGCGCCACGGATCGCGAGAGTGAGATTTTTCACCACCGTGCCGACCGTATCGAGCGCCTCGCGCACCCGCACCGTGGTCACCATGGGGAAAGCATCGGCCACCGCTTTCACCAGTGGCGCATCGGTCGCGGGATCGGCCTTTGGCTCGGTC
>JAPLPC010000029.1 GCA_026400425.1 Hyphomicrobiales bacterium
CATCGAAGATCCCGTCACAAAAAAGTCGATCCGGATGGTTCCTGGAGAATTTCGGACGGTCCACGTCGTGGTCGGCCGGCACACGGCTCCGGAGCCTGAGGCCATCGAGCCACTCGTCAACCGTTTCGTGCAGGCCTACTCGTCGCCAATGCTGAGCAAAGCGCAGCGGATCGTCTCCGTCGGCGCCGGCCATCACAGGCTCGCATGGATCCATCCTTTCATGGATGGCAACGGCCGCGTAACCCGGCTGATGTCGCATGCCCAGCTCCGGGAGCTCGGCGTCGGGTCGGAACTCTGGTCGGTCTCGCGCGGGCTGGCCCGGAACGTCGACCATTACAAGAAGCTGCTTCAGGCCGCCGACGAGCCCCGTCGCGGAGATCTCGACGGACGTGGAAATTTGACGGAGGCCGGCCTGGCCAATTTCTGCCGTTTCTTCCTGGAGGTCTCCACGGATCAGGTGAGCTTCATGCAGACCCTGCTAAGCCCGGGCGAACTCATGAACCGCATTGAGATCTGGACCGAGGAGGAGGTGAGGGCGAAGCGGCTGCCGAAAGGGGCCTGGCGCCTGCTGCGCGAAGCGATCCTCGTCGGGGAATTCGCGCGCTCGCGCACGGCTGATCTGACCGGATACCAGGACAGGCAGGCCCGGACCGTCCTTTCCGAGCTCGTCAAACGCGGCCTACTCGTCTCGGAAACCGAGAAGGGAAACGTCCGTCTCGGGTTTCCTTCGGTCGTCGTCGAGCGCTGGTTTCCCGGCCTGTATCAGCCGCGGCCAGCCGTGCCGGAACCGAAAGAGGCGTCTGCCCCGGCGGTGGCCGACGGGGCGGCCGAGATGTCCCGTGAACTCGGATCGCGCATCGCGCGGAGAGGATGGTCCGCACCGGAGGGGTTCGACGAGACCATCGCGATCTACGCGGACAAGGAGACGCTGGCCGCAATGCTGCAGGACGTCTGGAAGGCAGATTCTCTTGGCGAACTGCTCGGCATGCACTCCGTGGACCTGCCGGGCATGACGAACTGGTGAAATCGCGATCTTGCCGGATCGCGAGTTCAAACCTGTTCACCGATAT
Source organism: Hyphomicrobiales bacterium (assembly GCA_026400425.1). Classification (GTDB taxonomy): domain Bacteria; phylum Pseudomonadota; class Alphaproteobacteria; order Rhizobiales; family Xanthobacteraceae; genus Tardiphaga. The sequence continues at coordinate 1,071 of JAPLPC010000029.1, forward strand.
TTTCGAGCCAAAAAACCAGCTATTTCTGTTAGTGTATGGTCGGCGATTCTCAAATGGAGCCGACGATGAAGGATAAACGCGTCTACGTCGAACGACGGGACGAAGGCGATTATGCGGTTCGGAGGGCCAACTCGGAGCGGGCCAGCGACGTTCTCCCCACCCAGCGCGCGGCCATCGAGCGCGCCCGGGAGTTGAGTCCGGACAGCCGGCCCCGTGTCGAGAGGGTGCGCAACACCCCCGGCGGCTCTCCGGACAAGTGGCGAAAAGCCTGAAGTGAGCACGGCTTGAATTTTTCCGGTCGCGGCGACGATTTCGCAAGAACGCCCATACGGCGGATCTTCTGCGCAAACCAGTCCCGATCTCGGACCGTCCGTCGGGAAGGGTTCGCGTCCGCAGTAGCAGTTTGGCCCGTTTCCGGGGTTCTAATCCAACACCTCCGTCGCTAATCTAGATCGAAATCGGCAGAACCCGGCTCCGAGTTCACTGCATCGGAGGCGATCTCGAACCCGACGGCGTCAATCTTGAGAGCTCTTCCAATCCCATCCGATGCGTTTCGACATGCGTCTATGCTGTTCAGAGCCGCCAGACGCCTCCACCGTGAGCAGCCCGAATTTTACTAAACCATTGCCACTACTCATATTTTTCTACTTTGACACGCCGATGCCCAAGCGGTTTTTAAACCCAAAATGGTGCGTTTTACTACCTTATGGTACCTTTCCATTGCGTTTCGACCCGTCCGCTACCCCCGTTTTCGCTGCCCTCCCCGCGGCTTCTCTCCACCGTGACACCCCGTTTTTAGGGTTTTTCGGAAATTCCCATTTAAATCCGACCGGCGTTTTTCGGATTTCCGGATGGTGCGGCGGGTCTATCTGCCCGAAGCCTTTTCCGACGAGGTGACCTATCGCTTGAGTGCGTCGCGGTTGTCGGATGACGGTGGAAGCTGATGAGGCCGGACCGGCCGGTACCTGTCGGCAGGGCGAACCGCCCTCGGCCCGATCAGCGGCTCGCGATGTTGCCTGGCATTCGCAAGAACGGCCGCCGTCGTGTTGCCCGGGAACATGGTCGGCGATGATGACCGCCAGCGCACCCATCCTCTGCAATATGATCCGGAGGAGCATGTGATGGACGACCGAAGCACCGCCATCCTCCGGCGCTACGCACGGGGCGCCATCTCCGCGGGTCCGGCCGCCGGCGAACTGGGTCCGTCCTACGACGTTTCCGATGGCTAGGTCATGTCCCGCGAGGCTGGTCGTCCGCTTCCCGACGGCGACGGCTTCTTCGAGCGGGCGGAGTTTCGAGCGTGCCAAGCGGCTGCTCGGCGGGCAGCGGCTGCGGGCTTGAAGGACGCCGTCGCGCCCGATGGACTGTCAGTAGCATCGCCAGCCCGAAGTGGCCGGCGAACGCCGTTCCGCCCGCCGCCAGCGCACAGCGAGCATCAGGCGGTCCCAAACCCGGGAAGGCGTCTAGATGCTGTTTGTCCTGGTGGATCCTCCTGCCGCACACAGCCCCTTCCGGATCAGGATGGTGCTAGGCAACTAGCAATCTGCCGCAGGGCATCCTGTCGACAGCGTCGTATCTGCTCGGTGCGTGCGAACGCGCGGTTTCCGAAGGTCCAGTTCTGCGAGGCTACGCTCGGGACCCCGACCGACATCGACACGAAATGCTGCGGATATTCGACCTCGAATGTCGCCCGGACAACGTAGGGCTCGCTTCGCCTGTGGTTCAGTTCTTCGAGAAAGGCGTCCTCGCGGCTGAAAAAGCGTAGGATGGCAGCCAGCCCCCCAATCACGTCGTGGTCCGGCCCGATATCGAGACGGAAGTCCGGAATGCCCACGAAATCCGTTCGGCGGCGGCGTCCGCTTGAATGATGACCGTCGTACTGGGCTTTTAGTTTCTTGAGAGACCGGACCGTCTCAGCACTGGCACCGACCGCGTCCGAAGCCAGGACTGCGCAGACCAGCGCCGCCGCGTCGTCATGGGTCATCTCAGGCACGTGGCGGCCACGGCCACCCTGCGCGATCAGGGGATGATCGGGCGCTTCGCGAAGGTTGCGGGCGTGCTGGACCGTGCTTGTCAAAGGCATCCCTAACGCGTCCGCGACGACCGCAGCCAACCGACGTGAATTAACCATGACTGCTTTCCCGAGTTGACCCACAGTTCTTCCAGTGAGATTTTTTCAGTAGAGAAACCAGCCACCGGCGTCAACCTTCGCCGCGGCCCTGCGACAAGGATCTGCAATGCCCTACAGCGAACCTCAGGATGCCCGGCGCTCCCTTTTCGGATCTCGCCAGTTCAGCAAACAGATCGCCGCCGCGACCGAACTCGACGCTGAAGTCGTCGCTAACGCCTGCGGTGCGCTTGTCGCGACAGGGCTCATCCCATGCGCGGCGGAGGAAAACACCGAGGCGCTGG